>JAYVWK010000477.1:0-13086 GCA_043786185.1 Burkholderiales bacterium | reverse complement strand
GCCGCCGCGTTTCAGGCACTTGAGCGAGGGCACCCAGGTATCGCCGCCGGTGAAGTTGATGACCACATCGACGCCGCCTTCGTAACTGCGGCGCTGCGGTTTGCCGTACTTTTCGACCGCCCATTTGGAGAAGTCGACATCCTTGTAGTTGATCACGTGGTCGGCGCCGATCTCGGTTAAGCGCTTGAGCTTGTCGGCGCTGCTGGCGCAGGCGATCACCTCCGCACCGAGCATCTTGGCCAGGATCACGCAGCCGGTGCCGACGCCGCCGGAGGCGCCCAGCACCAGCACACGGTCGCCCTTCTTCACCGTCTGGTGGGTCACCAACATGCGGTGTGCGGTGCCGTAGGCCACCGGCAGGGCGGCGGCATCGGCGAAGGACACGCCGGCCGGCATGGCGATCAACTGGTCGGCCGCCACCAGGCAGTATTCGGCCATGCCGCCGTCGAGCATCTCGCCCATCAGGCCTTGCGCCTTGTTGAGCGGGTTGACCAGTACGCGGTCGCCCTTGTTCCAGCCGCTCACCCCGGCGCCCGTCTCGACGATCTCCCCGGCCATGTCTAAGCCGATCACCACCGGCAGCGGCACCTTGATGCCCGGCATGCCCTTGACGGTGAACACATCGTGATAGTTGAACGACGAGGCACCGACCTTGATGATCACGTGCCCCTCCCTGATCACCGGCATCGGATGGTCGCTTGTGTACTGAAGATTCTCCAGGCCGCCGTGCTGGCGCAAAACCAAGGCTTTCATGGTGCTTCCCTTATCGTGGGTGTTGATTGCATGACGAAAAAATTCTTGATCAAGTGACCGGCGCGGTCCCGGCCGGCATTCCGGCGCCTGCCCGCGGCACGGGTTCGGCAGTCGCAGACCCGCATTATCGCCGCCCGCGCCGGGCTTAGGCTTGTGCGCATCCTGTATGCTGCGCCCACTTTTGAACCGCATTGAACCCGATGATTGAATTGCTCACCGACCCGCAGGCCTGGATCGCTTTCGCCACCCTGACCGCGCTAGAACTGGTGCTGGGGATCGACAACATCATCTTCATTTCGATCCTGGTGGACAAGTTGCCGAAGGAAAAGCGCGAATTCGCGCGGCGCATCGGGCTTTTCATGGCGATGTTCATGCGTATCGGCCTGCTGCTGGTGCTGGCCTGGATCGTTGGCCTGGTGACACCGCTGTTCACCATTTTCGGTCAGGCGATTTCGGGACGCGATTTGATCCTGATTCTTGGCGGCCTGTTCCTGATCTGGAAGAGCACGATGGAAATCCATCAATCGCTCGAAGGCGAGGAATCGCACGCCTCAAGCGCGGTCAAGGCCACCTTCGCCGCGGTGATCCTGCAGATCATGGTGATCGACCTGGTTTTCTCGCTCGATTCGATCATCACCGCGGTGGGCATGGTCGACGATGTGCGCGTGATGATCGCCGCGGTCATCGTTTCGGTGGCGCTGATGATGTTGTTCGCCGGGCCGATCGGCCGCTTCGTTTCGGATCACCCGACCATCAAGATGCTGGCCCTGTCGTTCCTGGTGATCGTCGGCACCGTGCTGGTGGCCGAGGGCTTCGGCCACCATGTACCGAAGGGCTACGTGTACTTCGCGATGGCCTTCTCGCTGGGGGTTGAAATGCTCAACATCCGCATGCGCAAACGCGCCGCCAAGCCGGTGCAATTGCATGCGCAGCGGATTCCGGGGGAGTAGGGCGGCAATCCTGCGGCGGCGCGTTGCGCCTGTCGCGGCGCGCGGCGCCGGCCTTGGCGGGGTTCGGGCGTAAGCGGGCAAGGCTCTGGTTCGGCCGCTGGCGGTGCCTGTGCCGCCCCACTGTTCGCGCTTGCGCCGCCGGAGGAACGCACTGGCCATTGTGATCATGCGAATTGTGGCGCCGACACGCACCTATTCCCCGGTTTCGATCCAAGCCCGCACCAATATCCTTGCGCTTGTGTGAATGTTGTGTGCGACTGCGAAGTGCGCACGCATTCGACTACGCGACCGGTCATGCTGGGACGCGACGCGGCGCCAACAATCAATTGAGCGCCGCCGCCCGGCTTGAAGCATTACAAGCTGAATTCGGGGTTGCGTAGGGAACTTCCGCAGCAAGGAGAAACGGCATGAACGGCATCAACACCAATCTCGCGGCGCTCAATAGCCAGCGCAGTCTTTCCAATTCGCAGGCTTCGCTCGGGGTGGCGGTGCAACGGCTATCGTCCGGCCTGCGGGTCAATGGCGCCAAGGATGATGCCGCCGGTCTGGCGATCGCCGAGCGCTTCAATTCGCAGGTCAAGGGCATGAACGCCGGCGTGCGCAATGCCAATGACGCTGTGTCGCTGGCGCAAACCGCCGAAGGCGCGCTGGCCAAGGTGTCCGACATGCTGCAGCGCATGCGTGAACTGGCGGTGCAGTCGGCCAACGCTTCCAACAGCACCTCCGATCGCGTCAACCTGGACGCCGAGTTTCAGCAGCTCGGGCAGGAGATCACGCGCAGCCTGGCCGGAACCCAGTTCAACGGCTCGACCATTCTGGGCGCCAATGCCGGCTCCCTGACTTTTCAGGTCGGCGCCGGCGCCAGTGCGAACGACGTCATCACCATCACCAGCACGAGGCTGGACAACCATGCGACCATGACCGCTGTGACCGGCGGCAGTATTGCCAATGCCGGCGTGGCGACGAGCGCGATTACCAGCATCGATGCGGCGATTGATCAGGTCACCACCGAGCGCGCCAATTTTGGCGCCGCGCAGAATCGCTTCGAGTCGGCCATCAGCGTGCTGCAGGTGGCAGCCGAGAACAACGCCGCGTCGCGCAGCCGCATCATGGATGCCGATTACGCCACCGAAACCGCAGCGCTCTCGCGTGCGCAGGTGCTGCAACAGGCCGGCACAGCCATGCTGGCGCAGGCCAACCAAGTGCCCAACCAGATGCTGACCCTGTTGCGCTGATTTCGCAAGCGTCGCCGTTCGCGACGCTTGCTAGAAGCGCAATCCGATCGACACACGGGTCTGATCGGCGTCGCTGAAGTTGACCCGGCGCTCGCGCGCCAGCCGCACGAACACCTGGCGATAGTCGTAGGTGAGTGAAACGGCATGGCCCGACACCGCTTCCGCCTCCGCATTCGGTCGTCCATGCTTGGCCGAAAGATCGATCGTCCAGCGCTGATGGTCGTCGGGTGCGAAGCGCCACACCAGGTGAATCACCTTCTGGCCGGTAGACAGCCGGTTGTCCTGCACGGTATAGAGCGAGACATTGGATTTGGGCAACAGGCGCGTCCCGAGACCTACGACGATTGAATCGTTGGGGTCGAAATTGAGGTTGTAGTAGTCGCGCAGATTGGTGCGCCCGAGTCCGATCAATGCGTAGACCGAATCGCCGATCTGGGCGTTGAGCGAGCCACCGGCAAAGCCGTGAGACGCCAGTTGCAATGAGGGAATCAGCTGGCCGATGGGCAGGTGCGCGGTGTATTCATAGCCGATGCGCGTCTGCTCGAATTCGGCTGCGCGCCGGTAGTGGGCCAGCCAGAAGGCGTGCGCGCCGAGGCTGCCGCGCAGATTCAGATCGGTAGCGTCCGCGAGACCGCTGGTGACATAGTACGAAGGGGTGAGCTTGAAAGCCCATGCGTCGTGCGCCGCGACCGCGGGTTCGCCACGCGGCGCGGGGTCGGCATGCACGCTGCCCATGCACAGCAGCCAGGCCACCAGGGCGGTTACGATGTTTGCCGAACGACTGTTCCGCATGAATGCTCCGCTTGCTCGTCGGTGAATGACGGCGCATCGACCGGCGGGAAACTTGCCAAGGCTATGCATCGTCTGTCGCACGGTAGCACGCAAGCCGATTCTCAGGCGCCCGCCCGGTCCGCGCCTGGTGGATAATTCAGGCCACGTACCCAAGTGAAGGCGAAACAAGCCGATGAGCGACCCGACCGACTCCATGACGCCAGTGGCGGAAAAGCGTCAGGCACTGCGCGCGAGCATCGAGCGCGCGAAAGCCCGGTTGCAAAGCCTGCCGGCGCAAGAGCAGAAGCGCCTGTACGAGGCTTCGCGGGCGCAGAGCCCGACCCTGTTCGCCTTGCTGCACCGATTGCAGGACGACCCCATCACCGATCAGCTGGTGCGCGCCGCGGTTGAGCGCACTCGGCGCGCGCCGACAACGGCGGAACTTACGCGCGCCACCGCGCGTACCTTCAGCAGCGCCTTTCGTGCCGGCCAACTGGCGTTTCGGCCGGCCGCGCATTTCGTGCTGTGCCGGCTTGGCGAGGAGTTCGGTGAAACCAATGCCAGGCGCATCAAGCTCTCCGATCTGCAGCGCGGCTACTTCGCGGTGTGCGCGCGCTCGCGCTTGAGCGGATTCGACGCCACCGCCGCTGTCATGGCGGTGGCCACGATTGCCCAGGTGCGGGATTTTCGGCTGCCGGGGCAGCATGATGAAGCGCCGGCCGCAGGCATGGAAGGCGCCGGGTCAGCGCTCGCCCTGGCGCATGGCGATGCCGCGAGCTGCGCCGTCGCGGCCGGCGCCGACCAGTTGCTCACCACCGGTCTTGTGGCCGCCTGCCTGCATATCGAGGCCGGTGTACGCGGCTTCGCCGAATTCGCCGAGGTCATGGCGGCCGATCTGGGTGATGCGGTGCGGCCCTACCTGCGCGCTTTCTACGAAGCCATCCGCCATTACCCGGGCATCGACCTGACCGCCATGAAACCGGCGGCTGTGAGCGACGGTGGCTTGATGTTCGCGCAATAGCCGCGGATTCCGGTGGCTCGCACCGCGCGCTGCGGCAAACGTTGCGAGCGGCGCGGCCGACTCAATCGCCAGTGATCTTGCGCTCGCGGATGATCTTGCCGAAACGCTCCGAGTCGCTGCGAATCACCGCTGCGAACTGCGCCGGGCTGATCGGCGCGGGCTCGGCGCCCAGGGCACGTATGACTTCAATCACCGGCGCCAAGGTCATGGTCTGGTTGATCTCGCGGTTCAAGCGCTCGATCACCGGCGCCGGCGTGCCGGCGGGTGCCCAGAAGCCGTGCGTGGTGCCGGTATCGAACACCGCCAGCCCCGACTCGGCCAAGGTCGGCGTATCCGGAAACAGCGCGCTGCGCCTGGCGCTACCCACCGCCAAAAGACGCAGGCGTCCGGCGCGAATCTGCGCAAACGAAATGCCCGGATCGAAGGTGTAGTCGATCTGGCCGCCCAGCACATCGGTGAGCACCGCAGCCGAGCCGCGATAGGGAATGTGCACGGCAAAAAAATTCGCCTGCGACTTGAGCATTTCGCCGGCGATGTGGGGCGAGGTGCCGTTGCCCGGCGAGCCATAGGTCAGGCGTCCCGGATTGGCCTTGGCCAAGCGCACAAATTCGGCATAGGTCTTGTAGGGCGCGTCGCTGCGCACCACCAGAAACAGCTCGAGCCTTGCTTGGGAGCGGGAAGTGAAAAAGGCGCTGCGCAAGGCCCGATTCAAGTACAAGCTGCACGCCGAGGAGGAGTTGTTCGAGAAGGCGTATGGGTATAAACGCCAATATTACTGATTGCTTACGGTGGCGTAACGGGCGCCACGATATCAGCCAATCGGAGCGCTTGTAATCTTGCTTTGGTCGAATCCGCATCCCAACCAACGATATTTGCGTGACGAGGGTGAGGATTCCCATCGACCTCAATTCGCAATTGCTGACGGTAGGCCATCAGCGAATTGAAATCGCCCCTGAGTCGAACGGGTTTTCCCTTCGCAGGAGTGACGTGTAACGCGCAAATCGACCAGATTTCAGCGTCTGGCATTCCGCTTACCCAATACACAGATAGCTTGCCAGATTTAGGCGGGAGAAATGCGCTGTACTTAATTCGTGGCGCCCCGGCTCGTAAATGCCCGCTATCGAATACGAAGCGGGTCATTGCCTCGCCGGGAGGGACATCAAAGGCCACTCGTTCCCTACCTACGGAAGAGTTCTTTCAGATGGTCAAGCACCATGCTTGGCATGGTACCTGTGAAGCCACACCGACCGTGGATTTCAGTGTCAGGACCAAACAAACCAGCAAACTCCAACTGACGATCGGCCCCCACGCTCAGTACGTAGACATGCCCAGTCTCGCAAAACCATTCAAAACCGATTCGTCCGCTTGGCTCAGGGAGAAAATCCGGGACGGCAACGGTGGTCGGCAATGAATAGAGAAGCGTCATCGCAGTTTCAAGTGTCGCAATGGTGATAGGCATCGCACCGTCTTGATCCCAGTTGGCCAGCCGGCACTCTCGATAAAGATCTATGAGCTGTGAATGTGGCGCTGAATACCTGGCATTCCAAACAGCCGAAACAGAAAAGTCACGCACGAATTGCGTGATGGTGTTTCGCAAAGTGTTTGCGGCATCACTCACTCCTTGAGGTCTTGAGTCCCATGCTCCCCACGGCGACGCGACGTTTCCTGCAAATATAACGGCTGTCATTTGAGGGTCTCCAAAGTTCTAGGCGTCAAGCTTGCGAAAAATGCGGTGTTCTTAAGGTCATGAAATGTTGACAGCAATTGCCAGTACTCGTTGTCATTTACCGGAAATGCAGACTGCTTAAACACATCAATGTCGATAATGACTGGCAGCAGCGAAGGCTTTGCTGGATTCGGGGCTTCGAAAGCCTGCGTGAATATGATCGATGCCTTCGACGCCGGATCGTTAACAACAACTCTGGAAAAGTACTCGCTAACAAGTTCTGGCAAACCTTTTGGTACAGATGGCGGTGCAGTAAGGTAATGAGAAAAATCCGCGAACGGCAAGGGCAGTTCAATTCTGTTTATGTACCGGACAGCTACCCTTTGGACTGTTTCGGGCTTCATCGTTTCCCGATAGAGGTCCCAAAGGATTTTTGATTCCGAAAGCAATGCATCCCAGGTTTCATATGGGCTGAGGCGACTCAAAGTGAAGCTTTGGATGCCAAGTTGCAAGACGTACTTGCCGTCTTTCGATTCAAGCCGTTGACCAGTGTGAGATTGTGAAACGGTTCGTGCTGCTTGATCGTTGCCGGTCGGCGACTGAAATAGCAGTTGGGCAGCAACTATTGGGACGACCTTCGGATACCTGTCTGACAACTGCGCGATTAGTGGGTCGAGTGTCGCGATTTCTGCGCCAGGTCTCGGCTGCACGCGTAAGTCGATTAATGCTTCGACGATGGGTGCTTTGTTGAGATGCATTTGATTGCTATTTGTCTGCATGTGCGACGCTGCGAAGAAGTGTAGCACTCACTCACTTGGGCGACTCAACTGGCGGTAACTTCGTCGTTGCGGCATAGCGTCCAATTCGCAGAGCTGGATACTGTGAGCCAAAGCGACGACGAATATTGCAAGCGACCAACGCTTGCAATATTCGTATCGGGACTCACATCGGTACTGTTCTCGGAGACTTGCATCGCATGTCAGTAAGCACTCTCGACGAAAACGCTGCGGTAACTGGTGGCCTGGGGCGGAATCGAACCACCGACACAAGGATTTTCAGTCCTCTGCTCTACCGACTGAGCTACCAGGCCATTGCGTGGATGGTTTTAACGCAAGCCCATGATTATAGCGTCAAAAGCGTGCTTCGGCCAAGCCGCGAATGTGACTGGGTGCGATTCAAACTGATGTGGAGGCGGGAAATCCGACCAAGGCCCTCACACTGGAAGAACGTCGCCAACCCGGTTGTGGGCGCTGCCTGGCACATCAGTTTGAATCGCACCCATGTGACTGCGACAGGGTTTCGAAGCGTGTGACCTGCGCGGCGCCGAAGCTCAAGCCAGCGCACCCAAATGCGGAAACACCAGCGTGAACACGGCGCCGCCGCCGGGCGCATCGCCAATCGAAACGCGCGCATGGTGCCTGGATGCGATCTCGCGCACGATCGCCAGGCCCAGGCCCGAGCCGTCGAGGTTGCGGCCTTCGGGATCGCTCCCAAGCACGCGGTAGAAGCGCTCGAACACCAGTTCGCGCTCTTCCTCGGGAATGCCCGGCCCGCTGTCTTCGACGATCAGGGTGGCGCCGACCTTGGGCGTGTCGGCGCCGGGTGGGCGCACGTGCACGCTGATCACCCCCCCACTTGGGGTGTAGCGCAGCGCGTTGTCGATCAGGTTGCCCACCAGTTCGGCCAGCAGGACCGGGTCGCCGTCGATCTCGATGGCTGCGGCACGTTCTTCGTCGCAGCCCAGGTCAATGCGTCTGTCCAGTGCCGCCGGCACCCATTCGCGCACCTGGTCGCGCACCAGTGCGTCGAGCCTGACGTAGGTGATCGTGGGCAGGCTTTGACCGGCGCCGCCGCGTTCGGCGCGAGTCAGCGCCAGCAACTGGCTGACCATGCGTGCGGCACGCTCGGTCGACAGCAGCATCTGCGTGAGGCTGGCACGCAGCTCGCGCGCGTCCGCGGCGTGGGTCGACTGGCGCAGTGCCAGTTCGGCCTGGGTCTTGATGCCGGCCAGGGGGGTGCGCAACTGGTGCGCGGCGTTAGCGATGAATCGTTGCTGACCCTTGAGGCTGGCATCGAGCCGCAACATCAACTGATTGATGGCGCGGATCAGCGGCGCCACCTCTTCGGGCACGGCGCCGGGATCGATCGGGCTCAAGTCGCCGGGCTTGCGCGTGCCGATGCGCCGCGACAGGTCGGCCAGTGGCACCAGGCCGCGCGCCAGGCCGAACCAGATCAAGGTGACCGCCAGCGGCAGCACGATGAATTGCGGCAGGATCACGCCTTTGACAATCTCGTTGGCAAGTTGCGCGCGTTTGTTGAGCGTCTCGGCCACCTGCACCAGCGGCAGCATCGGGCGACCCTTGACGTCCCCGGCAACAAGGCCGGCCGGCGTGACATGGATGTAGGCGACGCGTATTTCAACGCCCTGCAGAATATCGTCGCGAAACCGTACCTGGTCGGGAATCACGACCTCGTCTTCGTCAGGCAGCGGCAATTCGCGGTCGCCGGCTACGAATTCGCGGCGCGTGCCGAGCACCTGGAAATACACCGTGTCGATCTCGTCGGCGCGCAGGATCTCGCGTGCCGGCAGCGGAATATTGGCGATCAGGCGGCCGTTGCGCACCTTGAGCTGTTCGGCCAGCACATCGGTGGCTTCGGCCAATGCCCGGTCGTAGGGCGGATTGGAAAGCGCCTTGGCCGAAACATAGGTCAAAACGATGCTGACCGGCCACAGCAGCATCATCGGCACCAGCAGCCAGTCGAGGATCTCACCGAACAGCGAACGCCGCGAGCGCAGCGCATCGGTCGGAGCGACTTCGCGGTCGGCAACCGGCAGCGCCGCCAGGTGGTCCGGTGTGTCGGGAGCCAAAGAGGGTCAGGCCGGGTCAGCGCCGGTCGCCGCTTTTTCCAGGCAGTAGCCCAGCCCGCGCACAGTGGCAATCGAGGCACCAGGTTCGAGCTTCTTGCGCAATCGATGCACATAGACCTCGATGGCGTTGGTGCTTACTTCATCGCCCGATTCGCACAGGTGCTGCACCAATTGGTCCTTGCTGACCAGCCGGCCGGCACGTTGCACCAGGATTTCCAGCAAGCCCAGTTCGCGTGCGGAGAGTTCGAGCGGCTGTTCGTTCAAATAGGCCGTGCGGCCGCTGACGTCGAATGAGAGAGGGCCGTTCTGGATCAGGGTCGGCGCGCTGGCGAAGCCGCGGCGTATCAGGGCGCGTACCCGCGCCTCGAGTTCGGCCAACTCGAAGGGCTTGGTCATGTAGTCGTCGGCCCCCAGATCGAGGCCGCGCACGCGTTCTTCGATACCGTCCATCGCGGTCAGGATCAGCACCGGCAGTTTGGCGTTGACCCCGCTTGTGCGGGCGCGCAGCCGTTTCAACACCTCATGCCCGGACATCTTCGGCAAGCCGATATCCAGAATCATCAGGTCGTATTGTTGGGTACTGACCGCGCTGTCGGCTTCGCTGCCGATCTTGACATGATCCACCGCATAGCCGGCGCGGCGCAGGGAGCGGCACAGGCCGTCGGCCAGCACCGGATCATCCTCGGCGATCAAGATGCGCATCGCTGCCTCCGTCGAGTGCTGCGCCGCCCAGCTGATGCAGGCAGCGCTTTTCATGGCACCTTTGCGGGGCAGTGTAGCATCGCGTCGCCTGCGCCCGCAGCCTCTATTTCAGGATGCGGAACAGGTTGTTGAAATCATCGCTCCAGGGCGTGAGGCCGCGAATCGGCTCGATCTTGACGCGCTTTTTCACCACGTCCTCATGGTTGATGAAGTCGCGGTTCTTCGTGACGATCACCCAGTCGGTGCGCGACAGGTAAGGGTCGTCGGGGTCGTCGGTGATCAGAATCGCTTCCATCCCGACCTCGTCGGCCAGCAGTTTCACCACCGGGGCCAACTGCAGGTATCGATTGGTCACATGGAAGGCCACCGCGCCGTCGGGCTTGATGTGCTTCAGGTACACCGCCAGCGCTTCGCGCGTGATCAGGTGTACCGGAATGGCGTCGCTGGAGAAGGCATCGACGGCCAGCACATCGAATTTTTGCGGCGCCTCGCGCTCAAGCACCAGGCGCGCATCGCCTAAAGCCGTTTCCACCTTGGCCTGGCTTTCGGTCAGGTAGTAGAAATAATGCGTGGCGATGTCGATCACCTGCGGGTTGATCTCGTAGATGCGGAAATAGTCACCCTTTTGCCCGTAGGCGGCCAGCGTGCCGGCGCCCAGGCCGATGATGCCGACCCGCTGCTCCACCGGATGGATGCGTTCGATGGCCATGCCGACCCCGGACGAATCGCCGTAATAGCTGGTAACGATGTCGCGGTGGTCGGGTTGGATGTATTGCTCGCCATGCATGATCACGCCGTGCATCAGGCGCCGCTGCGCGTTGGGGTCGGTGTCCGGCAGCGGCTGCTTGACGCGCAGGGCGCCGTAGAAGTTGCGCTTGGCCAGGATCGTGTCTTCCTTCATGAATTCGCCGAAGGTCCAGGCGTAGTAGCCGCAGGCGCCGATGGCGACAACGGCGGCCAGGGGTGCGAACGCGGTGAGCGGTGCACGAAACAGCGCTCGCGTGACCACCAGAGCCAGCAGCGCGCATGCGGTCAAGCCCAGCGGCAGTTCCCAGTAGATGTCGAACAGCTTCGGCGCGGCTAAGCCCACAAACATGCCGCCAACCGCGCCTCCGATCGACAGCATCAGGTAGAAGCGCGTCAGGTAGCGCGGCGCCGGCTTGGCATGCGCCAGTTCGCCGTGGCAGAACATGCAGGCCAGAAACAGGCCACCGCAATACAGTGGCACCGCCGATTCGATATGCAGCACCCCGCGCTCGGCTGTGAGGCCCCATGCCATCAGGCCGAGAATGAGCAGCGTGGGACCGAGCCACACGGTGCGCACATACCAGCCGCGCCCGCTGCGGCCTTCGAAGCACAACACGAAGGTGAGCAGGTAGAGCGTGAGCGGCAGCACCCAGAGGAACGGGATCGAGGCGACGTTCTGCGTGATGTGATTGGAGATCGACAGCAAGAGCAGCGAGGCTAAGCCCGACAGCGCGAGCCACAGCGCGTAGTCGGCGGCCGACGGCGGCGCCTCAGTGGGCACATGGGCGGGCACATGGGCGGGCGCTGCCGTGCCTGACGACTCGACGGCCGGCACCAGGTGCGAGGCCTGCGATGTTTGTCGAGCGCGCCAGGCGCTGGCCGCGCATAGCACCACGAACAAGCCGTAGGCGCTGCTCCAGCCCCAGGCCTGGACGCGGGTCGAGACCCAGGTTTCGATGGCGAACGGATAAGCGAGCAGGCCCAGAATCGAACCGAAGTTCGACAGGGCGAAGAACCGGTACACCCGCTTGGCGATCAGCGGATCGGTGTGCTCGCGGGCAAACCAGCTTTGCACCAGCGGGCCGGTGGTCGACAGCATGAAATAAGGCAGGCCGATGGTGGCCACCAGGAGGCCGAGAATGCGCCACAAGGGGTCTTCGGCGCCCGTGGGCTTCCAGCCGGTGCCTGCCACGATCGGCAGCGAAACCAGGCTGGCCACCAGCAGCACGATGTGCAGGCTGGTCTGGGTTTTCGGCTTCAGGCGGCTGGAAAAATCCGAATAGGCGTAGCCGGCTAAGAGCGCCAGCTGAAAGAACACCAGGCAGGTGGTCCATACCGCCGCCGAGCCGCCGAACCACGGCAGGATCTGCTTGGCGATGATGGGCTGTACCAGAAACAGCAGAAAACTGGAAACGAGAATCGTGACCGCGTAGAGGAACATGCGCAGGTTTCTTGGTCGGGGCACATTGTGCCGGTGCGAAAAGCCGTCGCGCTGTCGGGTCCTTGGGCGCCACCTGAGGGCGCCTAGGAAGGCGCGTTCAGGGCGTGAGGTTCGTAGTTCTCGACGATTGGCGCGACGGAGCGAGGAAACGGGGCGAAGTTTAGTCCAAAGCGCGCTGCGTCATCAGGAACAGCACGCGGTTTCCTGGCGCGCGTCAGGTCGCCAGGTAGCGTGCCAGCGCGGCCGGGTCGACATTGCCGCCGGAAAGAATGACGCCAACGCGCTTGCCGGCCAGGTCGATCTGCTTGCCGAACACCGCGGCGGCCGCCAGGCAACCGGTCGGCTCGACAACGATTTTCATGCGCGAGACGAAAAAGCGCATGGCCTCGATCAGCTCCGCATCGCTGACCGTGAGAATGTCGCTTACCAGGGCCTGGATGATCGGAAAGGTGAGCTGGCCGGGAAACATGGTCTGGGCGCCGTCGGCGATGGTGTTCGGCAGCGCGATGCGCACGATCTCGCCCCTTCGTAGTGACTGCTGCACATCATTGCCGGCTTCCGGCTCCACACCGATCACCTTGCATACGGGCGCCAGCGCCCGAGCGGCCAGCGCGCAACCGGAAATCAGGCCGCCGCCGCCGACGCAAACAAACAGGTAGTCAAGCGCGCCGGCGTCTTCAATGAGTTCCTTGGCGGCGCTGCCCTGGCCGGCGATCACGTCGGCATGGTCGTACGGCGGGATCAGTGCCAGGCCGCGTTCGAAGGCGAGCTTCTTCGCCAGCGCCTCACGGTCTTCGGCCTTGCGGTCGTAAGTGACGATCTCGGCCCCATAGCCGCGGGTGGCGCTAAGCTTGATCAGCGGCGCATCCGTCGGCATCACGATGGTGGTTGCCACACCCTGCAGGCGGCCGGCCAGTGCGATCGCCTGCGC
>JAYVWK010000476.1:0-3157 GCA_043786185.1 Burkholderiales bacterium | reverse complement strand
CGGCGCGCGCCGGTGCCAGCGCCTTCCAGCGTTACATCGGGCCGGACTTGAGCGGCATCTTTCTCGGCGACTGCGGCGCCTTTGGCCTGAAGACCGAAGTGGTGATCCGCTTGGCCGTCGAAGGCGACTGCGCCTTCGCATCATTCGCCTTCCGCAACGCTTACGACATGCTGGCCGCGCTTGCCACCTTGCGCCGGCGCAATCTGGTGAGCCGCGCATTTTCGATGGATCAGTTGAAAGGCCGCTCGGCCACCCGGGTCGACGCCGCCGAGGCCGCAAGCGTGGTTGGCGCGGTGGTGCGCGAAGCCGGCTCGGTCGGGCGCGCAGTCAAGGACTTAGCGCAACTCGCGATGGGCCGCAATGTGCTCGACGATGCCGGCTGGTCGCTGCACATGACGGTGGAGGCCGCAAGCGCCGCCATCGCCGAAGCCGGGCTCGAACTGGCGCGCGCGGTGTGCCGCACGGCCGGCCGCGAGATCGACAATGTGATCCCGAAAACCATGCGCGCCAAGCCCTATTCCGTGCGCGGCTTGGTCGGCCCGGACGGCGAGCGCTGGGTGCCGATTCACGGCATCCTGCCGCTGACCCGCGCCGCTTTGTGCATGAGCGCCCTTTTGGCCAAACTCGAAGCCGAGGGCGCAGCGCTGGCGGAAGCCGGCATCAGCCATTCCTGGATGATTTCGTCCTCCGGCGCCTACATCACCATCGAGCCGATGTTCTACTGGAAGGATCGTCTCGATGCGATCCATCTGTCATATCTGTCGGCGCGCAATCGCGAGCGCTTCGGCGGCGGCGCTGAAAACCTGCCGGCGCGCGCGCTGGTGCGCCGCCTGCGCGACGATCTGCGCAGAATCATGCGCGCGCACGATGCCGAACATGCGCAACTCGGCCGCTTCTATCCCTATTTTCCGCTGCTCGAACCGGGCGCGCAGGCGCTGGCCACGCGCATCAAGGATGCGCTCGATCCGGGTCGACGCATGAACCCGGGCGTGCTCGGGTTTTCCTGAAGCGGGCGATCGTTCCGAGTTTCTCCAAGCCGATCGGCACTTGCTTGCCGCGCTTTGCGGCGGGCCTTCTGCAAATCCCCATGCATGCCGGCCCACAATCGGCGATTGGCGGCTGCATCCGGTATCGGCCACACACCCCGAAAGACCAGTGGATATCCTGTCCTGCGGTCAGTCCCCAATCATTCGGGTTGAATTGCTAAGCCGCGAGCGGCTCGATCTGATCGAGGTCCGCACCAATGATATTGCGGGATTCCTCAAGATCATAGTCCGCCTGCAAACCCAACCAGAAACCTTCGCTGGTGCCAAACGCCTTGGCAAGCCGCAGCGCGGTATTCGCCGTAATGCCTCGCTTCCCCAACACGATTTCATTGATGCGCCTTGGAGGCACACCTGTAGCGCGGGCGAGCGCGTTTTGGCTAATTTCCATCGGCAACAGGAACTCTTCGAGAAGCACTTCACCGGGGTGAATGTTTGGCAGTGATTTCATTTTCATTTTGACCTCAGTGGTAATCCACGATACCGACGTCCGCGACACCCGCCGCGCCCCAGCGAAAGCATATTCTCCATTGGTCATTGATCCGAACGCTGTGCCGCCCCTTCATGTCGCCCTTTAGCGCTTCCAGTCGATTGGCGGGAGGAATACGCAAGTCATCGAGGCGTCTGGCGTTATTGATCATGCGAAGTTTTCGCCGGGCGATCACCTGAATCGAAATCGGCAAGCGCCGCGAAACATCTCCATCCCAAATACGCTCGGTTTCTTTGTCGGCGAAATTGAGGATCATAGAAGCAGTGTAACGCCGCTTGTTATATAACGTCAACCGTTATAGATGATTTGCGCCGCCAAACGCTGGCGTCAGCGTTCATGCCGCGCTCGAACGCGACGCGCTGGCGTTTGCCGACGTGCAGGGCAACGCGCGAACGATTCGGCGGCGGCGCCAAGCACGCGCAAGCGGGCGCATCCATCCCTATTTTCCGCTGCTCGAACCGGGCGCGCAGGCGCTGGCCATGCGCATCAAGGATGCGCTGGATCCGGGTCGGCGCATGAATCCGGGAGTGCTCGGGTTTACCTGAAACAGGTAATCACTCGATTGTTCCGTCATTCCCAAGCACGGCGCCGACGGGGGCGATTGACCAGCGCCAAAACCGCCCGATCTCGGCGCGCTCGCGACGAAATCCTCTCAGGCTATCAGACAGCAACACTTTCTTCCATCGGCCTGATGAGACTTTCCGCCGGAATTCCGAGGTTTTTGCGCAGGCGCCAGATCATCTTCTGCGATAGCGGCCGTTTGCGGTTCAGCACTTCGTAGATGCGATTGGGAACGCCGATCATCGGCACCAGGTCTTTGACGGACAGGCCATGCTGTTCCATCGCGAAATTGATCGCCTCGACGGCATCTGGCGAATCGATGGCGTAGTGCAACTTTTGGGCCTTTGGCTATGTGGCGACTGGAACCTAGACAGGAAAGCGGCCCTCTGGGCGCTCTGGCGGCGCATGTCATCAGACACTGCTCCCAATGAACGCGAAACCCGAATCAACTGCCGGCGAGCATCAGCAGTTCCTGCAACCGCTCCAATGTGTCCGCCTCGTCCACCTTCTTGTCGCTACGCAGCCTCAACATGCGCGGAAAGCGCACCGCGATACCGCTCTTGTGGCGCGGGCTTTTCTGAATGCCCTCGAAGCCCAGCTCGAACACCAGGCTGGGGGTGACGCTCCTCACCGGGCCGAATTTTTCGATCGTGGTCTTGCGGATCACCGCGTCGACCGCACGGAACTCTTCGTCGGTCAGGCCGGAGTAGGCCTTGGCGAAGGGCACCAGTTTGCGTTCCGTGCCGGCACCACTCCACACCGCGAAGGTGTAGTCGGTGTACAGGCTGGCGCGTCGGCCGTGGCCGGCCTGGGCATAGATCAGCACACAGTCGACCGCGAACGGGTCGATCTTCCATTTCCACCACAGGCCGGATGCGCGGGTGCGGCCGCTGCCGTAGGTCGATTGCCGGTGCTTGAGCATCAGCCCTTCGACACCGCGTGCGCGTGACAGGGCGCGCAGTTCGGCGAAACCCGCCCAGTCGGCGGCCTGCACCAGCGGCGAGAGCAGCAGGCCCGCATGGGGATGCTGCGCCAGCAGATGTTCGAGCGCGCCGCGGCGTTC
>JAYVWK010000475.1:0-3034 GCA_043786185.1 Burkholderiales bacterium | reverse complement strand
ACTTGTGGTTGCTCTACCTCGTACCCATCGGACTGGCGAGCTTCGTGCTCGGCGCCGGCTACGGTTATGCCCTGGCATTGCTGGCCGGAGCCCTGCAGTTTCTGACCAGCGGCCTGCCCGGCAGCGCCTACCCCTCGATCGCCACCTTCGTGGGCGAGCACGGCGCGGCCGCCTCGGTTTACGTGGTGTGCGCCTATGTGATCGGCGTGATTCGGGTGCTGCACGCCCGGGCCGATGCCGGCGGCCCGCTCGACGCGCTTACTCGCCCGAAGTAAGCGCAAGGTCAAGGGCGCGTGTCCCGATCGGGCTGCACCACCTGCCCCGACCGCGCCACGCCCGCCCTCAGACCTCCTTGAGCGACGCCCGATAATCCTCGAACGTCGCGGCGATGCCATCGCGCAAGCCGATGCGCGCCGACCAGCCCAGAGCCTTCAGGCGCGACACGTCCAGCAGCTTCCTCGGTGTGCCGTCCGGCTTGCCGGCGTCGAACACAATGCGGCCCGGAAAGCCGCCCACCTGCATCACCGTTTCGGCCAACTCGCGAATGGTGACGTCGGTGCCGGTGCCCACATTGAACATACCATCGACAATCTCTTCATGCTCCATCAGGAACACACAGGCCTCTGCCATGTCGTCGACATGCAGGAATTCGCGCATCGGCCGGCCCGAGCCCCACACCACCAGTTGGGCGTCACCGCGCCGCGTGGCTTCGTGCACCTTGCGGATCAGCGCCGGCAGCACATGGCTGCCCACCAGATCGTAGTTGTCGTTGGGCCCGTACAGGTTGGTGGGCATCACGCTCACATAGCGCCGGCCGTACTGGCGGTTGAATGATTCAACCAGCTTGATGCCGGCGATTTTGGCGATCGCATAGGGCTCGTTGGTCGCCTCCAGCGGGCCGGTCAGGAGGTATTCCTCCTTCATCGGCTGCGGGCAGTCGCGCGGGTAGATGCAGGAAGAACCCAGGAACAACAGGCGCTCGACACCAGCCATATGGGCCGCCTGCACCACGTTGGCCTCGATTTGCATATTCTCGTAAATGAAATCGGCACGGCGCGTGTTGTTGGCGTGGATGCCGCCCACCAGCGCGGCTGCCATGAACAAATAGTCGGGGCGCTCGGCCTGCATGAAGGCGCGCACCGCGGCCTGGTCGAGCAGGTCGAGTTCAAGCCGCGTGCGGGTGACGAGATTGCCGTAATCGCGGCCGTTGAGGTTGCGCACAATGGCCGAACCGACCATGCCGCGATGCCCGGCCACATAAATTTTGGCGCGCTTGTCCATGCGCCTACTCGTGGTAATCGTAGGCGGCGAAGCCGTGCTTCTTGACCAGCTCGTCACGCTCGGCGCTTTTCAGATCCTCGCGCACCATCTCGGCCACCAGGTCGGCGAACGGCGTCTTGGCCACCCAGCCCAGCTTGGTCTTGGCCTTGGTGGGGTCACCCAGCAGGGTTTCCACCTCGGTGGGCCGGAAATAGCGCGGATCGACCTTGACGATCACCTTGCCGTGCGCGTCGGTGCCGGTTTCTGCAATGCCCTGCCCGGCCCAGCGGATGCGCATGCCGAGTTCCTGCGCGGCGGCATCGACGAACTGGCGTACGCTGTATTGCACGCCGGTGGCGATCACAAAGTCTTCCGCCACATCCTGCTGCAGCATCAGCCACTGCGCCTCTACATAATCCTTGGCATGCCCCCAGTCACGCAGCGAATCGAGGTTGCCCAGGTACAGACAATCCTGCAGACCCAGCTTGATGCGGGCCAGTGCGCGGGTGATCTTGCGGGTGACGAAGGTTTCGCCGCGCAGCGGGCTTTCATGGTTGAACAGGATGCCGTTGCAGGCATACAGCCCGTAGGCCTCGCGGTAATTCACCGTGATCCAGTAGCCATACAGCTTGGCCACCGCATACGGGCTCCTGGGGTAAAACGGCGTGGTTTCCTTTTGCGGCACTTCCTGCACCATGCCGTACAGCTCTGAAGTACTGGCCTGGTAGAAGCGGGTTTTCTTTTCCAGCCCGAGAATGCGCATCGCCTCGAGAATGCGCAGCGTGCCGATACCGTCCGCGTTGGCGGTGTATTCGGGGGTTTCGAAACTCACCGCCACATGGCTCATCGCCGCCAGGTTGTAGATCTCGTCGGGCTGCACCTGCTGAATGATGCGGATCAGGTTGGTGGAGTCGGTGAGATCGCCATAGTGCAGCACGAAGTTGCGATGCGACACATGCGGGTCCTGGTACAGGTGATCGACGCGATCGGTGTTGAAAAGCGAGGCGCGGCGCTTGATGCCGTGCACCACATAACCCTTGCCCAGCAGCAGTTCGGCCAGATAGGCGCCATCTTGCCCGGTGATGCCGGTGATGAGGGCGACCCGGCCGCTGGTGGATTTCGTCATTCAGGTGCTTTCGTGATGGCGTTGAGGCCTGATTTTAGTTCACCTCCCATGACATGCATATGGCACAAACAGGCCCATTGACAGCGCAAAATCGCCGCATCGCTTGGTTGGCATCGTTCCGCAGGGTGCCTGCACGAGGCTGCACTGGCACCCTGCGGCGACGCGTGCCGCACTGGCACCCTGCGGCCCGCCCTGAATCAAGGGCGCGTATGAAAACGCCGACCAGGTCCATGCAATGCGGAGCCACGGACGAAGAAAGTGCTCCCGATGCAACAAACAACGGCTCGCACCAAATTGCGGAATTTTCGCGGTTCAGACGCATCAAACGCACCAAGACCAAGCGTTGGCAACCGCCTGTCCACCACCTGCAATGATTAAACCCAGCCCATTAGTGCGAACGGGCTATTGCACCGCAGCAGCAAGCGCGGATAATCGACTTGTGAATTTTTGTGTCGCCACGGGAAACCGGCGCAATAGTAGGCGACACTGTTGAAGTGGCGAACGGAGAACCGCAATGAGCAAGACCCTTTCCAAATGGATAGCCGCCCTGGCACTCGCCCTGCCGCTGGCAGCCAATGCCAGCATCCTGCAGTTCGACGCATCGCTCAGCGCCGCCAACGAAGTGCCTGCGCCCCTCCCCTTCAATGC
>JAYVWK010000474.1:0-7650 GCA_043786185.1 Burkholderiales bacterium | reverse complement strand
GATGCCGGCATCGTCAGCGCCGGCATGGTGATCGGGTTGATCAACGACCTGCCGACCTGCAAGGATTTGATCGAGCGCATCGTGCGCGAATGCCGCGCGAGTCTGGCAGCGGCAGGTGCGATGGCTGCGTGACTTTGCAGGACGGTCGCTTACAGGCGTCAATCACCCGACACGAACGTACGGGCTGAAATCACCCGGCCGCGCATGCCCGTATCGTTCTGCGGCAGCTTGTCGCCGGTAACCAGCAGCAGGTCCAGCTTGGCGGCGAGCAAATCCCACAGCAATTGATCTCCCGGATCCGGGGCGGGCGGCCCGGCGACAGGCAGGAGCACGATCGCATGTTGCGCCAGATCGGTCAGGATGGCCTCCACCTCGGCGACCATCAGCCCGTGCAGCTTGCGCAGATTCGGCCGGACCAGCACGGTGCGGTATTCGGCCAGCAAGGGCTCGGAAATCACAAACGGAAACGAAGCGCCGAGCATGCCATCCAAGATGCGCGCGACCGGCGAATCGGCGCGCGCGGTCAACAAGCCCGCCACCACCACATTGGTGTCGACGATGACGGGCGGACCGTTCACGGCTTGCGGCGCACCTCTCGCACCTCTTTTTGCGCCACCGCCATTGCCTGGTCGTCAGTAAGCCTGCCGCGCATTCGCGCGCGGCGCACGAGCTCGCGTGCATCCTGCCGCGACTTGATGCCGAAGAATTCGAGGCTTTCGTCGATCAGTTGCCCGATGGTCTTGTCGCGCTGGGCGGAAGCCTCCTTGAGAGCGCGGTAACGCGCTTCCGAGAGGGTGATGGTCAGGCGGTTCATGGCGGTCTCGTATTGGTGCTTTAACACCAATATGATATCGCAAACACACGGATTCCTGGTGACTTTCCAAGCCATGCCTGCGCCGGTCCTTGGGAGTATGTTTACGGGACTCGATGGAGGCTCGCATGGTGGGTACAAACATGGAGATCGACGCAAAATTCATGAAGGATGTACTGCGCGCCACCGGTGCCAACACAAAGTGTGAGGCTGTTCAGCTGGGACTGGAGTTCCTGATGCGGTTGCGTGTGCAGGTGAAGGCGCTCCGCCCCGAGTGGAAAATTACATGGGATAGTAAGCTGCGAGAGAGTCCGCAACTCCGGCTTCAATTGTGGCGAATTCGCCACAATTTGAAGTCAGTTCGACCTGAAGCATTGTTTGACAACAACCGGAGACAGAAATGAAAAATCGCCGTACGCTCGTTATGGCCATGGGCGCAATCGCCGTGGCAGGACAGGTTCCACGTAGTGTCATGGCCCAACAAGCCTACCCAAACAAACCAATCCGCTTCGTCATGCCCTACCCGCCAGGCGGCAGTTCGGAAATCCTCGCGCGGCCGATCGCAGCCGAGTTGACCAAGAACCTCGGCCAGTCGGTGTTCATCGACTTCAAGCCAGGCGGCGGCACCACCATCGGTGCCGACATGATCGCCAAGTCCTCGCCAGACGGCTACAACATCGTGATGATGCTGACGGCCCACGCCGTCAACGCCACGCTGATGCCCAAGCTGCCTTACGACACGGTCAAGGATTTCGCCTCGATCACCCTGGCCGCCACCCTGCCGCTGGTGGTGGTGGTGAACGCGCAATCGCCGATCCGCACCTTGGCCGACCTGATCGCCGCGGCCAAGGCCGATCCCGGCCGGCTCAACTACGCCTCCGCCGGGCCGGGCAACACCAGCCATCTCTCGGTCGAGTACTTCAAGTCGGTGGTCGGTGTCGACATGACCCATGTTCCCTACAAGGGCAGCGGCCCGGCGATCACCGCGCTGCTCGGGCGCGAAGTGGACCTGATCTTCGACTCGCTGTCATCCTCGCTGCCGCAGATCCATGGCGGAAAATTCCGCGCCATCGCCGTCTCCACCCTCAAGCGCTCGCGCGTGCTGCCCGAGGTGCCGACCATTCACGAGCAGGGCATCAAGGGCTTCGACGTGTCGGTCTGGTACGCGATTCTGGCAGCGGCAGGCACGCCGGCGCCCATCGTGCAGAAGCTCAACGCCGAGTTCATCAAGGCGATGAACATGCCGGAAGCCAAGCAACGCATCGAGGCGGCCGGCTACGATATCGTCGGTTCCACCCCGGCCGAACTCGACACCTTCATCAAGGCCGAGATCACGCGCTGGGCCAAGGTGGTCAAGGATTCGGGCGCGACGGTCAACTGACGGGCAAGGCCGCAACTAAACGGCATGTCCTTGTGAACGGATGAATTGGTGGGCGGCATTGCATCGGCCAAACCTGCCGCACTGATTGCGAAGAGTCGTTTGCGCCCGTGGCAGCCCGCCTTCAAATGCGTTCGATGATGGTGGCGTTGGCCATGCCGCCGGCCTCGCACATGGTCTGCAACCCGTAGCGCCCGCCGCTGCGCTCCAGCGCGTAGAGCATGGTGGTCATCAGGCGTGCGCCCGAGCCACCCAGCGGATGGCCCAGCGCGACCGCGCCGCCGCAGGGGTTCAAGCGGGCCGGATCGACATTGAATTCGCGCTGCCAGGCCAGCGGCACCGAGGCGAAGGCTTCGTTGACCTCGTAGTGATCGATGGCGTCGGCCTTCATCCCGGCTTTTTCCAGCACGCGGCGGGTCGCCGGAATCGGCGCGGTCAGCATCATCAGGGGGTCGTCGCCGATCACATCGAAGCCGACGAATCGCGCGCGCGGCTTGAGTCCCAGTGTGGCCGCCATGCGTTCGCTCATGATCAAAAGCGCCGCCGCGCCATCAGTGATCTGTGAGGAATTGCCGGCGGTCACGCGCCAGTCCAGATGCGGATAGCGCGCTTTCATCTCGTCGCTGGCGAATGCCACCTTCAGTTGCGCCAATGACTCTGCCGTGGTCTGCGCGCGAATGGTCTCGTCTTCGGTCACCGTGCCGGCCGGTGTGTCAAGGGCCACGATCTCGCTGTTGAAATGACCCGCCGCGCGCGCTGTGGCCGCGCGCTGATGCGACTGCGCGGCGTAGGCGTCAAGTTCCGCGCGCGAGATGTTCCACTTGTTGGCCACCAGTTCGGCCGACACGCCCTGGCCGATCATGCCTGGCGCATAACGTGCCAGCACACTCGGCGAGAACGGGTTCTGCCCGATGCGCGCGCTGCCCATCGGCACCCGGCTCATCGATTCCACGCCGCAGGCGATCACGATGTCATAGGCGCCGGCCATCACGCCCTGCGCCGCGAAATGCACCGCCTGTTGCGAGGAGCCGCATTTGCGATCGATGGTCGTCGAGGGCACATGGTCGGGATAGCCCGCTGCCAGCCAGGCGAAGCGGCCAACGCCGGCCGACTGCTCGCCGGCCTGCGACACGCAGCCGGCTATGATGTCGTCGACCGTGCCGGGGTCGAGCCGGTTGCGCTCGATTAACGCCTGCAGCACGGGCTTCAACAGATCGGTAGCATGCAGTTCGGCCAGCGACCCGCCGGGTTTGCCGCGACCCATCGGGGTGCGGACGGCGTCGACGATCACGGCTTGGTTTGGCATGGTGGTCTCTTTGGTATTTTGATTGGATGAAACCCGAGGCTGATCAGTTTAGCCGCCTCGTCAGGCGCCTGCCGCTTGCAAATCCCTGCCGCAGGAAGGACCGCCGGCTTCACACCTGTCCCGCTTCGACCAGAAAATGCGCCGCGCTTGCGTCTCGGGCGCATGGGTTCATTGCGCCGTGAAGCCGCCGTCGGCGCACAACAACTGCCCCGTGACGAAAGAAGCGCGCGCCGAGAGCAGGAAGCTCACCACTTCGGCAATCTCGCCGGGCAGGCCGAAGCGCCCCATCGGGATCGCGGCGATCAGTCCGCGATGCCTTGCTTCATCAGCGCGGGCGACTGCGGTCATCGGGGTGACTATCGGGCCCGGACCGACCGCGTTGATGCGCACGCCACGGGTGGCCAGCTCCAATGCGAGGGAACGCACCATGCCATTCAAGCCGGCCTTGGAGGCCGCATAGGCAGCGCCACGCGGATGCCCGACGCGGCCGATCTGGCTCGAAATGACCACCAGTGCGCCTGTGGTACCGGCGCGTGTCATCAGCGCGGCGGCTTCGCGGCACAGAATGAAGGTCGAGGTGAGGTTGACATCGAGCGTGGCCAGCCATTCGGAATCGGTGGTGTCGAGGCCGGCGTGGGCGATGAAAATGCCGGCACAACAGGCGATGCCGTCGAGACCGCCCAACTCTTTGGCTGCGCGTGCGGGCAAGGCAGCGGTCGCGCGCCGATCGGTCAGGTCCTGCGCCAGCACGCAGGCGCCGGGAACCTGCGCGAGAATCGCGGCACGCTGGCTTTCGTCGAAGACCACCGCGGCGATGCGCGCACCTTCACGTGCCAACACCGCCGCGGTAGCCAGGCCGATGCCGCTGCCGGCACCGGTGACCAGAATGCGCCGCCCTGCGAGTTCGCCTTGCATGTTGTTTGCTCCTACAGGCCGAGATAGCGCCGCTTCAATTGCGGATCGGCGGCAATCGTGGTCGCAGCACCACTCATGACCACCGCGCCGTTTTCGATGATATAGGCGCGCTTGGCCAACGCCAGCGACTCCACCACATTCTGCTCCATCAGGAGGATCGCCAGCCCGTCGCGATTGATCACCCGCACCAGTTCGAACATCTGCTCGACCAAGAGCGGCGACAACCCCAGTGACGGCTCGTCCAGAATCAACAGGCGCGGCTCTGACATCAGGCCGCGACCGATCGCCAGCATCTGTTGCTCGCCGCCCGAAAGGGTGCCGGCCTGCTGCTCGTAACGCTCCTTCAAGCGCGGAAAAATGCCGACCACGCGTTCAAGGTTGGTGGCGCGCTTGGCGCGGCCGCGCCGATAGCTGCCCAGTTCCAGATTCTCGCGCACGCTCATGTTGGGAAACACGCGCCGACCTTCGGGAACATGGATCAAACCGAGCTCGACGATATCGGTGGACGCGGCGCCAGAAATTTCCTTGCCTTCAAAGCGAATCGAGCCGGCAAACGGGCGATACAGTCCTGAAAGATTGTTGTTGAGCGTCGACTTGCCGGCGCCGTTGCTGCCCAGTACCGCGACGATTTCCCCGGCACCGACATCCAGATCGATGCCGCGCAGCACCTCGACCGGGCCGTAACCTGCGTGGAGGCCGCGCACCTCAAGCATGGGCTGCCGCTCCCTGCATGCGCGCCGCGGCGCCGCGCCCCAGGTAGGCTTCCACCACCACCGGGTCGGATGCCACCTGCGCCGGCGTGCCGCTGGCGATGATGCGGCCGTAGGACAGCACGTACACCTGTTGCGACAGGCTCATCACCGCCTGCATCACATGCTCGATCAGGAACACGGTGACGCCGCCGTCGCGGATTGCGCGGATCACCGGCACGATTTCCTCGACCTCGCCCGGATTCAAGCCGGCCATGACTTCGTCTAACAGCAGCAGGCGCGGGCGGGTGGCCAGTGCGCGTGCCAGTTCCAGACGCTTGCGGCCGGAGACGGTCAAGCCGGCCGCCGGCTGGTCAAGAATGGCCCCCAGCCCGACGCGCCTGGCCACGTCTTCGGCCCGCACCGCCGCCTCGTTGCGATTCGCGGTGTGGAGATAGGCGCCGACCATGATGTTCTCGCGCACGGTCAGCTTGGCGAAGGGCTGCGTGATCTGGAAGGTGCGCACCATGCCGCGGCTGCAGATGTGATGCGGCGCCATCCCGGTGATGTCTTCTCCGCTGAAGGTGACGGTGCCGCCATCGGGCCGCTCGAAGCCGGAAATCGCGGCGAACAAGGTGGTCTTGCCGGCACCGTTCGGGCCGATCAGCGCGACGATCGCGCCTTCGCTCACATCCAGGCTGGCGCCATCGACCGCGCGCAGCCCGCCGAAGGTCTTGGAAAGGGTGCGAACGGCAAGCATCTAGGACTTCTCGGCACGCTTGCGCGAGCGGAACAATTGCATGAGCCCGTCGGGCAGAAAGGCAATGGTGAGAATCAACAGGCCACCGTAGATGATCAAGGACAGGCCCGGCGCGTCGGTGAGCGCGCGCGTGACCTCCCCCACCACCCCGAGCAGTAGCGCGCCGACCAGCGGTCCCCAGACAGTGCCTTGCCCGCCGATCGTCGAGACCAACAGCATCTCGACCGACTTGTCCACGCCGTAGGCGATCGACGGATCGATATAGAGAAAGTACTGGGCGTAAAAGGTGCCGCCGGCGCCGCACAGCGCGCCCGACAGCATCATCACCTTGACCTTTTCGCGAAAGATGTCGATGCCCAGCGCGCGTGCCGCATCTTCGTTCTCGCGGATCGCCGCCAGGCGGGCGCCAAAGCGCGAGCGGGTCAGCCAAAAGGCCACCGCGATCGATACCACGGTGAACGCGAGGATCACGTAATAGAAGCCGACGCGCTCGGCAAACTGAAAATTCAGAAGGCCCGGCTTGCGCGGAATCAGGAGGCCCAGGCCGGCGCCGGTCCATTCGACCGAATTGGCGACGATGCGAAACACCTCGGCGAACGCCAGGGTGATGAGGGCGAAGTAAGAGCCGCGTAGCCCGGCACGGAACGACAGGATGGCCACCAGCGCGCCGACCGCTGCCCCGGTCGCCAGCGCCACCGACAAACCCAACCAGGGCGACAGGCCAAGCTTCAGGTGCACCAGTGTCGAGGCATAGGCGCCGGAGCCGAAAAAGACCGCATGACCGAACGATAGCTGGCCGGCGAAGCCACCGGCGATATTCCATGACTGGCCGATGAACGCGGCGAAAAGCACCAGCACGCCGAAGTTGACGGCGAAATTCGAGCGAAACACCTGCGGAAACGCCAGCGCCACCGCCAGTGCCAGCGCATACGGCGCCCAGGCCTTCATCGCCCGCCGCCGAAGAGTCCAGTCGGCCGAAACAGGAGGATCAGGATGAAGATCAGCGAAATGCCAATCTGCCCCAGGCTCTCGCCCAGGAACAGGCCGCCGATCGATTCGGTGAGCCCGATGATCAATCCACCAAGCAGCGCGCCGACAAAACTGCCCATGCCGCCCAGCACCACGATGGTGAAGGCCACCAGCACGAACACGTTGCCGCTGGCGGGCGACACATAAAAGATCGGCATCAAAAGACAAGCTGCCGCGCCCAGACAGGCCAGGCCGATGCCGAACGAGGCTGCGAAGACGCGCTCGACGTCGATGCCGACTAAGCGCGCGCCCTGGCGCTCCTTGGCCACCGCGCGGATCGCGCGACCAAGATCGGTCTTGCGGATCACCAGCGCCAACAATGCACACAGCGCCATGGCGGCGACGAACGAGACCAGCTTGGGCAGGGGCACGATAGTGGGCCCCAGTTCGATCATGCGGTCGGAATACGAAACCGAGATGGTGCGCGAATCACCCTTGAAAAAGAACAAGGCCGCGTTGTCGATGATGATCGACAGGCCCAGGGTGATGAGCAGGATGTTCTCATCCTTGCCGTGCGAGAAGCGGCCGATCACGCCGCGATACAGCAGGTAGCCGCCGGCGTACATCGCGAGCATCATCAGGGGCAGGGCCGCATACGGATCGATGCCCCATTTGGTCAACAGGAAATAGACGCCAAACATGGCCAGCATCAACATGCTGCCATGGGCGAAATTGATGATGTGCAGCACCCCGTAGATCAGGGTCAGGCCGACCGCGACCAAGGTATAGATGCCGCCGAGCAGAAGCCCGTTGATGACGGCG
>JAYVWK010000473.1:0-4847 GCA_043786185.1 Burkholderiales bacterium | reverse complement strand
TACGCGCAGCACAGCCGAACGCGGCGCATCTGGCCCTTGCAAGCCTGGAGCAGCAGGGCCGCCTGGCACATCTGATCACGCAAAACGTGGACGGGCTGCACACCGCGGCCGGCAGTACCAACGTGCTCGAACTGCACGGCCGCCTGCGTGAAGTCAAATGCATGGACTGCGATGCCGCGCACGCGCGCGATTGGCTCCAGGCATCGCTTACGGTTGCCAACCCGGGCTTTCTCGCGGCTTCCGCCACCGTCGCACCGGATGGCGATGCCGATGTCGACGCCAACTTCAGTGCCTTTGAAGTGCCGGCGTGCGCCGACTGCGGCGGCATGCTCAAGCCTGATGTGGTGTTCTACGGTGACAGCGTGCCGCTTACGCGCGCGCGGGCCGCACTGGCGGCGGTTGAGGCCGCGGATGCGCTGCTGATCGTAGGTTCCACCGTGATGGTGCGCTCGGGCTACCGGCTGTGCGAAGCAGCACACGCGGCCGGCAAGCCGATTGCCGCGATCAATCTCGGGCGCACCCGCGCCGACCCGCTTTTGTCCTTGAAGCTACAAGTCGATTGCGGCGCGGCCCTGGCAGCGCTGGCCGGCAGCCTCTGTTCGGTTTGAAGAGACAGCGACACGGTCCTCGAACAAAACCACGGGAGTGGAGTACGGCCCTGAAACGCGGCAGAAGTGCGTTTCAGCGCCCCTGAAAATCCGGCGTGCGTTTCTCGGCGAAAGCGCGGCGCCCCTCGTTGTAATCCGCACTGGCAAAGCAGGCCTGCACCATGCGATCCACCAGCGCGATGTCGCGCTTGTCGGCGTCCTTGCGGATCTCCAGCAAGGCGCGCTTGGCCGCCGCCACCGTCAGCGGTGCGTTCTCCGCGATCTGGTTGACGTAGGCGGTCACCACCGCATCGAGTTCGGCCGCCGGCACCACTTGCTTGGCCATGCCCATGGAGAATGCGTCGGCGGCGCCGAAAATGCGTGCGCTGAAAAAAAGGTCGGCGGTATTCGACGGGCCCAGCACCTCGGTGAAGCGCTTGAGCCCCGGGTACTGGTAGCCCAACCCCAAGCGTGCCGCCGGCATGCGGATTTTCACATCATCGGCGACGATGCGGATGTCGCAGTTGAGCGCCAGCCCCAGGCCACCGCCCATGCAGATGCCGCGAATCTTCGCCACCGTCGGCTTGGGACAGTCGAGTACCGCGGAATAGCCGCCGTCGACCGCCTTGTTGTAATCATCGTTAGCGCTGCCGGTGCGATTCTTGTCGAATTGCGAAATGTCGGCGCCGGAAATGAAGGCGCGGTCGCCGGCGCCGGTAATCACAATCACCCGCACTTCGGGGTCGGCAACCAACTGCGCGATGACTTTCGGTACGGCCATCCACATGTCGAAGTTGACGGCGTTGAACTTGCGCTGGTTGTCGAACACGACATAACCGACGTGCCCTTCCTTGTGTTGTGTGAGCTGGCCTGGGCGTTCTTCGGTGGTGACGGTCATGAGGTCCTCGGGGCTTTAAGTTGCGGTTCGATCGGGCAAGAGCCGGTTCGACTTGACGCCGAACAGGCGGCCATTTTAAACCCGCACTTGCGGAAACCTCCCCGCCCGCGCGCATGCGCTCGAATTGGAGGAAGATGCGCGCTTTCCCAGTTCCTTGACAAAAATGGAGTCGAAATGAAATCGTGGTGGATCGAAGGTGGCAGCGGCACTCTGGACATGCGCGAGGTGGCAACGCCGGAACCGGCAGCCGGTGAGGTATTGATACGGCTGAAGGCCGCAGGCTTGAATCGCGGCGAATTCATTCGCGGCCACGGCCTGCACACGCCGGGCAAGGCCAAGGCAGCCGGCCTGGAAGGCGCGGGCGAGGTGGTGGCGGTAGGCAGCACGGTCAAGGGGTTCAAGGTGGGCGATCCGGTGATGGGCCGCACCATGACGGGCTTCGCGGAATACTCGGTGATCGCGGAGGGTGAAACCATGCCCAAGCCCGCGTCGCTTTCGTGGGAGGAGGCCGCCGGCGCCTCCCTGGCGCAATGGGTCGCCTATGACATGGCGGTATCCGAAGGCGAAATCGGCCCCGGTGACTGGGTGCTGATTACCGGGGTCTCGTCCGGCGTTGGCGTAGCTGCGCTGCAGATCGCCAAACACCTGAAGGCGAGGGTCATCGGCACATCGGGCTCGGCTGCCAAACTGGCGCGCTTGAAGGCCATGGGGCTGGATGCAGGCATCGTCGCGCGCGGCGCCGGCTTCGCCGCCGAGGTGCTGCGTGTCACCGATAACAGGGGCGTCAAGCTGGCGGTCAACAACGTCGGCGGCAGCGCCTTCCCCGACGCCCTGGCGTCGCTCGCCTATCGCGGTCGCCTAGGCATCGTGGGCTACGTGGACAACACCCTGAAAGCCGAAATCGACCTCGACGCGGTGCATGCGAAGCGTCTGCGCGTCTTCGGCGTCTCGAACAAGCTGCGCCCGCTGGCCGAACGCGCCGAAACGGTGGCCGGCTTCATGGCCGACATATGGCCCGCCTATGCCAGCGGCGCGATGAAACCGCTGATCGACCAGGTGTTCAGCTTCGACCAGCTACCGGCAGCCCGTGACGCGATGGAAAGCAACGCCCAGGTCGGAAAGATAGTGGTGCGGATAAACCGTTGAGCTTGCGACAGCCGTACCGCAAGGGACAGCCTGTATGTAGCAGTTACGTCCTAAAAATTGTCCGGCTCCGCCGGCGATTTTTCGCAAATCCCGTCTCGACAAAAGTAGGGGTTTACTTTTGTCGACTCAGTCCGCCGTTATCCCCGCCTGCTTGACGATGCGCTCCCACAGAAGGTATTCGCGCTCGATGCGATCGCCCAGCTCCCTGGGCGTGGACGGCACGGCGTCCATGCCGTGCTCGCGAATCTGCTCACGCACCTGCGGGTCGTTAAGCGCCCTGACGATTTCGCGGTTCCAGCGCGCGGCCAGTTCGCGCGGCATTTTTGCCGGGCCGACGAACGCATACCAGTTGCTGACGTCGTAGCCCGCGAAGCTTTCGCTGATGCTGGGAACGTCCGGCATGGCTTCGCTACGCTTAGGGCCGGTTACGGCCAGTGCGCGAACTCGGCCGGCCTTGATCTGCGGCAGCGCCGAGGGCGCCGATGCAAACAAGGATTGCACCTGGTTACCCAGCAAGTCGCTCATCGCCGGTCCACCGCCCTTGTACGGCACGTGCGTCAGGTCAAGCTTGGCGATCGATTCCAGCAGGGCGCCGCTCAAGTGCCCGGTGCCACCGATTCCCGAGGTGCCATAGGCGATGGCGCCGGCCTTGCTGCGTGCGAACTTCACGTACTCTTCGAGGCTGCGCATCGGCTGCGCGGTGTTGACCACCAATACATTCGGAAAGGCCACCGCCATCGAGATCGGTGTCAGGTCGCGGCGCGGGTCGTAGCCTAACTTTTTGGTGATGTGCGGTGCGACTGTCAGCGGACCGATCGCCGACAGATGGATGAAATGGCCATCGACAGGGCCGCGCGTAGCCAACTCTGCCGCGAGATTGCCACCGGCACCCGGCTTGTTGTCGACGTTGACCGGCTGCCCCAGTTGTTCCGACAGCTTTTTCGCCAGAAGGCGTGCTGTGATGTCGGTGCCGCCGCCGGGCGCGAATCCGACCGACAACAGGATCGGCTTGCTCGGAAAGACGGGCTGCGCCTGTGCCAGAAAGACGGGCTGCGCCTGTGCCAAAAAGACGGGCTGCGCCTGTGCCAGCATGGCGCCGCTCGCCAGTGTCGCTGCCACGCAAGCTGAAGCAAAGCGCGCAGTCACGGCGAGGGTCGTGCGAATGTGCGGAAACATCATGGCGTCGCTCCGGCTGTTGGGTCCGCTGGCGCTCATGCGTATCCCGCGGCTTCGCCGGATACGTCGTGGCACGGTGTTGGTCCGATTGCTTCGAACCCATGTCAATACGCGCCGGCGGCTACGGCGCTGTTGCGCGCCGTGCTCTCTCAAGACCGCGAATTATAGGTCGCGCCCCGTTCTCAGGCCGCAACTGCCGCGCCTTCTTCGCAAGCGGCGACTTCCGCCTCAAGGTCGTAGGTGCTGCGCAGGTAGCGCTTCTCGCCACACACGTGGTTAAGCCACATCAGCCGGTAGGTGGCTTCGAGGTCGCTCACAAAAAACTGATGATTCATCAGAGGCAGGCCTTGCATGCGCGCGCGGATGTCCGAACGAAACGCCGCCAACCGCGCCGGGTCACGCGCCAGCGCCGCGGCCAGTTCCACATAGGCGTCCTCGTCGGCGGCGATGAGTTCGTCCAGGCAGAGTCCGCGCAGGGTCGCGGCTGTTGCGGATTCGAACGCCTGCCGGCCGGCCATCGTTACCACCGGCAGGCCCATCCACAGCGAATGCATGGTGGTGGTGCCGCCGGAAAGCGGAAAGGTGTCGAGCGCGATATCCGCCTTCAGGCCCAATTGCATGAAGCGGTCCAAGGCCAGGCGCGGCAGGATGCACAGGCGCTCCATTGGCAGGCCGGCCGCCAGCAGGCGATCGCGCTGCTGTTCGATCGCCTCTTCCTGGGTACGCTCGTAGCCAATCAGGATCAGGATCGAATCCGGCACCCGATCCAGCACCCGGCGCCACAGGCGCAACATGTCGTCGGTGACCTTCTTCAGGTTGTTGAGAGAGGCGAACACCGGCCGACCGCCATCTTCCATCGGCGCGCGCAGCGCAAGCGGTGTGTCCGGCGGTGGCTGGTAGCAGGCCATGCCCTGCATGCGAAACAGGGTTTCGCAGTGGCCGGCCTCGGTCTTGCCCGGTGGGTCGACGGCGAAATCGGTGATCCGATAGTCCATTGCCGCCATGCCGGTGGTGTACATGAAGCCCAGCCAGGTGGCCTG
>JAYVWK010000472.1:0-4780 GCA_043786185.1 Burkholderiales bacterium | reverse complement strand
CCGATTTGCCGCGCGGCGGTAGGCTACTTGCCGCTGAAGTTCGGTGCCCGCTTGGCCAGGAACGCCGCCACGCCTTCCTTGTAATCGGCGGTATCGAAGCAGGCGAAGCCTTCGGCCCAGTCTTCCGGCGAAAGCTTGGCCTCGTAGGTCAGGCGGCGGATGAACTGCTTATGCCAGCGCGCCACCAGCGGCGCGCCCTCGGCGATGCTGTTGGCCGACTTCATCGCCTCGGCCTCGACCTGGTCGTCTGGCACCACGCGCGTCACCAGCCCCTTGGCCAGAGCCTCATGCGCGCCGAACACCCGCCCCTCGAGCAGGATTTCCAGCGCCGCCGACGGCCCTGCCACCGCCAGCAGGCCCATCAGCTCGCCATAGGCCATGGTCAGGCCGAGCTTCTTGATCGGAATGCCGAAGCGCGAGGATTCGCCGCAGATGCGGATGTCGCACATCGAGGCGATTTCCAGCCCACCGCCGATGCACGCGCCCTCGATCAAGGCGACAGTCGGATGCGGGCAAGCGCGCACCGCCTGCATCGAATGATGGATCGCGTTGCCGTAATCAGCTGCCTGCCTGGCGTCTGCACGCTCGGATTCGAACTCGGCGATATCGGCGCCGGCGGCGAAGGCGCGCGGCTTGCCCGGCAGCGAGGCGCCGCGCAAGACGATGCAGCGCAGGCTGTCGTCCGCACCCAGTTCGCCCATCAACTCGCCGATGCGCTGCCACATGCCGCGGTCGAGCGCGTTCATGCGTTCGGGTTTGTTGAGGGTGATGGTGGCGATGGCGCCTTGCCTGGTACACACAACGGATTCGGTCACGAAAAGATCCGGTTGAATAAGGCTGCGTTGCTTCGCCAAGGCCTGCAGGTTGCGCACCGGCAGGTCCAGCCACATGGCGACCGCGCCAAGCCGGCGTTCAAAGCGCACAAACTCGGCGCATCCGCGACCCGGTTGGTATCGCCATGGATCACCAGCCGTCCTCTTCGTCACGCATCTTGCGAATCATGACAGCGGAACTTATCTTCGACTTCGGCATGGTGGCCTGAAATGCTCGCAGCCGCTCAAGGTCGATTTTCGGCTTCTGCGGAGGCTCGACCAATGAAACGATCCGCGCCACCGGTTTGCCGCGCCTGGTCAGGGTTACAGCCTCGCCTTGCGCCGCTTGTTCCACAAGCGCGCCCAAGCGAGCCTTGGCTTCCGAGATGCTGTACGAAGTCATCACATTGAAACCGCTGCGGTCCGACGGGCAATCTCCTCGACTTCGAAATTCCCGGGGTGATTGCCTCGCAGTGTGTCGACGAAGCCCTTGATTTCGTCACGTCGACCATGCTCCTGAAGCACGGCCAGGTAGTAGAAATCAGGAAGCAGATCGGCGGGCACTGTGGCAGCACGCCACCGTTCGTAGTGCTCGCGCGCCTGCGCAAGATCGTCGCCGGGTTTGATGACGCTGCGAATGATGATGCCTCCCAAGCGCGAAAGCATGGTCACACGCGCCAATTCTTTGGCCGGCGGCGCTGCGGCGGGCAGGTTGGTCACCACCACGTCCCCGGCGATTTTTTCCGACTGTTTCGCACCGATTACAAAGGTCGCCGGGCCACGCCAGGCTTCGACGCGAGCACTCGCGAAATAGACGACGGTGACCTCGGATCCGGCAGGCAAAATGACGCGGTCTCGGGCGCGAATTTTCATGAAAGCGCTGACAGGAAAGCCCTTCAGCCCTGTTTCCTGATATGTAACTTCGCCCCGCAGACGAGTCACCACGCCCTCGTCAACCTGCGCAAGAGCGAACAGCGACGTCCCGAAAAGCAGACCTGCCAGTAAGAGGCGAGCGGCGGTCACTCAACCCATCGCTCGTGGATATGCGGGAAAAATACGCATGGCGCTATTCATGTTCAGAGCCAATATTCAGCGCCAGTCGCCGATTAAATTGAATGGCGCCCAGAAGTATGGATGCTCGAAGCGCGGGTCGCGGCTGACCTCCAGTTGTGCCCGTCGAATCGCTTCGCGCGGATTCACTTCACGCATCTCCTTGTAGAACGTTGTCATGATTTTCTCCGTCGACTCGTCAGCCACCGGCCACAACGAGAGCACCAGCGCCGGCGCCCCGGCGGCAAGGAACGAGCGCGTGAAACCCCATATTTCGTCACCGCGCGTGATGCGCGACATCCCGGACTCGCAGGCTGAAAGAGTAACCAACGACGTTCCCGCCAGATTGAGCTTGTAGATTTCGTGCGCCTCCACCGAGCCGCTTACTCCATTTTCAGGTGCGAATCGAACTCGCGAGTACAAGGGATCGAGTGCGTCAAACTCGGCGTGGGCCGCGATGTGCACCATCGAATGCTTGGACGCCTCTGCAGCGAAACGCGGCTTGGTTGCCTCAGCGCGAAGAAACGTCAGCGTCGCCGGGTACGCGGCTTTTATGTTGTTCACCTCGCGCTCCGCGCCTGGCAGCGAGAGCGTATCGCTGCCGAGATCCGGATTACCGAACGCGACGATTTGCATCGGGCGGCTAGCGTTGCGATTCCGCAAGGTGTGGGCTATAGACGCGACTGATGGAGCGTAGGAAATCGCATGCTGCTGAACAAGGTAACGTTCGCCGGTCCACAATGCCTGAAACGGAAGATGATGCAGGACATCATGGGGAACAACAATCAGACGGCTATCCGCCGCCAAGCCAAGGGGTTTGACCAACACGTCATATAGCCTGGCACCGCGCTCACGAACCTGAGGAGATCGATCGACGATTGCCGCGCGCAGGCGCTGCACGTCCTGGCGTAGTTGATCACGCGATATTGCCAGCTTGACAACCCTCGTTCCTGCCTGGTCGCTCACCCAAGCCAATGTCTGCTCGGAAGTAGTGAAATACGTGACGAGCGTTTCCGTGGCACCTATTACTTTCAAGTCGTCAACGAGGTTTCTCGCGACAACGGTACCGCTCGTCTTCGCAAACGCACTTTCTTGAACCCGGCCACGTATCTGATCGCTCAACGCGCGCCCCCGCGCCGCTTCGGCAATCTCGAACGCACGCAAATGGTCACCTATTTCAATCTGCACAAGGACGGCGCGCGAAAACACGTCCTCCATTTCACCGAACATTCCTGTCTTGATTTCCTCGCTGCGAAATCGTGCGCGCAAGCCTTCTGCAAGAATTGTCGCTTGCTGAAGCGTTTTCGCAGCAGATTGCGGGTCACCTTTGGCGAGCAATGCTCGCGCCTCGCCGTCAAGAGCCCAAACCTGGTGATACGCGCCGTCGTCGCCTTTAACTGCCTGCCCGTATTCGCGAAAGAGCTTGATTGCTTCGTCGGGCTTGCTTTGCCGAAGCGCCATTTCACCCGCCAGTCGTTGCACCAGTTCTCGAATGGGACTTTGGGAGTAGGTATTTACGTCTCGATACTGAACCTGCGCTTCCTCCATGCGACCTGCCAGCATCAATGCATTTGCAAGAGAGACTCGAATCCAACGACGCCATCCGAGTCCACTGTAATTGTCGGCCTTGCGGTAGTGTTCGATCGCTTTGACGTATTCACCACGACGTGTAGCGACATCGCCAAGGGTCTTGTAACTGACACTCCATACATCGGCATAGTTGTTCTGCGCATTGTGAGCGATCGACTCAGATGCCAGCTTTTCAGCCAAGTCGAGATTGCCGGAATAGCTATATGACACCGCCAGGTCGCGCTTCGCGTATGCCAGTGCAGTTGAATTGCCCTCCCACTGACCGAGAAACAAGGCCATACTTGCCGCGCGCACCGCAAGGCGGAACTCCCCTTGCTCATTCAAGCGCCACGCGTCGCCGCAATACTGGCCCCAGGTGCGGGAACTGGGAGAAGCCTCGAGCAATATCTTGGCCTCCGCGGTTAAGCGCGTCACTGAATCTGCATCTTGCAGCAATGCTTGTGCAGCTTCGGGGCTTAGGCGCTTGATCGAGTTGCCAGACTGCGCGAAACCGTACTGTGTCAAGCCACACCAGAGTGCCAATGCAACGGTGCCAAGCATGCTCCCGAATTTGATTCGAACCATGATGCGACTCCAATCTTGGTTGTAGCAGCGCGCACTTGCCTTGGGTCAGCGCAAACGACCTAACCCTTAGGTTTCCAGCTTAACAGCTTCTGACAGCATAGACTGCTTCGCTTCCAATGACCAATAGCATCTGCAGACTTCCGCTCCTCAGGTTCACCAAGTCTTTTTCGGCGGCGTCTTCACCTCGATGGTGACACACTCCTCCAGCGCCTCGCTATGATGCGGCACGCCGCGCGGGTGGATCCAGGCGTCGCCCGGACCGACCACAGTCTCGGTGCCGTGTATCGTAAGCCGCATGCGGCCACGCACCAGGTAGATCAGCGACTCGTGGTCGTCATGCTGGTGCCGGGGCACCTGCGTCCCCTTGGCCTGCACGATTTCCAGCAGCAGGCCTTCGTCGCCCACCAACAGCGGCTTGACCGTGACATCGAGATTGTCGCCGCGGCCTTCCACTGTTGCCAGGCGCTCTGCCGGCACCTGCGCATTCAGGCCCACGTAGCCGGCGGTCTTGGGCAGGGTTCGTTGGTTCATCGCAGCTCCACTGTATCAATACATCGAACGCCGGCGACCACTGTAGCCGGGGCAGGCACAAAACGCATTGGCAGCGCGCCGGAAGAACGCGGAGTGCGACCGCGGCAGCGTCGCGCGTTCAGCCCTTCATGGTCTTGGGCAACCACATGATCATCTCCGGCCAGATGGTCATCACCACTACAAACAGCAGCAGCAGCACGCAGAACGGCAGCGACGCCCACGCCACCCGCGCC
>JAYVWK010000471.1:0-2569 GCA_043786185.1 Burkholderiales bacterium | reverse complement strand
TGCGCTGGCCGCGGATTTGCAGCGCCTGGCGCTGGAGATCGCAGCCTTGGGCGCGGTCAATCTGGCGGCGCTTGACGAACTGGCAGTGGCCACCGAACGCAAGGGCTTCCTTGACGGCCAGTTCAATGACCTGATGGAAGCGGTGGCCACGCTCGAAGATGCGATTCGCAAGATCGACCGCGAGACACGCGAATTGCTCAAGGCCACCTTCGATCAAGTCAACCGTCATTTCGGCGAACTGTTCCCGGCCTTGTTCGGCGGCGGCGAAGCCAGGCTCATCATGACCGGTGACGAGATCCTCGATGCTGGCGTGCAGGTGATGGCGCAACCACCAGGCAAGAAAAATGCCTCGATTCACCTGCTTTCGGGCGGCGAGAAAGCGCTCACTGCGACGTCCCTGGTGTTTGCCATGTTTCGCTTGAACCCGGCGCCGTTCTGCCTGCTTGACGAGGTCGATGCACCGCTCGACGATCCGAACTGCGAGCGCTTCTGCCAGCTGGTCAAGAAAATGGCTGAGGACACTCAGTTCGTGTTCATCAGCCACAACAAGATCACCATGGAAATGGCGCACCAGTTGATCGGTGTGACCCAGCAGGAACTTGGAGTGTCGCGTATCGTTGCGGTCGACATGGACCAGGCGGTGCGCTTGCGCGAGCCGGTGGCGGCATAGCGGAAATGCTGACGGCGCATATCCGCGGCATGCGTCCGCCGGCCGGTTGGCGTGCTCGATTGAGGGGGGTGCGTTGAGCGAATTGCAAATGGGCTTGCTGGCGCTGGGCGTGGCCGTGATCGTCGGCGTGATCGGCTTCAACAAGTGGCAGGAGCGAAAGTACCGCAAGGCCGCGCGCGGATTCGTTTCGGGCCACGAGGACGTCCTTTTGAGCGGGCGCGCCATAGTGCCGGATGCGCAGCACGCGAGCGCGCCGGCTGAGCCGGTCGCGGCGCGCGTTGATCCGCACTGGGATGCGGTCAGTGACACGGCAAGCGAGGTGATGTCCCCGGTGTTTGCCCGAGCGGCGCCGCGCGCCGGCGGCGCGCCCAATGCGCCGGCGGAACTCGACCCGCGCATTGACGTGATCGCCGAACTCGAATTCGTGGCGCCTCGCGGTGCCGAGACGGTGGCCGAGCTGATGGCTGGGATGGGCCTGGCGCGGATGGCAGGGTGCGACGGTTACAACCGCGAAGCCCAGGCCTGGGAAGCCCTGGTCGGCGATTCGCAGTATGGGAAGGCGCGTGTCGGCCTGCAACTGACTGATCGCAGCGGGCCGATTCGCGAGGGCGACCTGTCGGAATTCCAGCGCGCGATTGAAGCATTGGCTGCGGATTGTGGCGCGCAAGTGTCATGGACCGGCTCGCAGAACCCCTTGACCAATGCCGCCGAGCTCGATGCATTCTGCGCCGAGGTCGATGTGCAGATCGGCATCAGCCTGGTGGCTGCAACCACCTTTGCCGAAACCAAGTTTCGCGGTCTGGCCGAAGCCAACGGCTTCAAGCGCGAAGACGATGCGGTGTTCCGCCGGCGCGACGACAACGGACTCGAATTGCTGACCCTGCGCCAGAGTGCGCCGGCAGCCGTGTACCTGATGCTCGATGTGCCGCGTGTGCCGCGCGATGCCGCGGCCTTTGGCCTGATGGCGCATTGCGCGCGCACCCTGGCCAAGGGGCTGGAGGCCAGGATTGTCGATGACAACCAGCGCGTGTTGGACGATGCGATGCTGACCCGCATAGGCCAGGAGATCGCCGGCGTCCAGGGCCGCATGGAAGCGGCGGGACTGCAGCCCGGAGGCCCGCTGGCACTGCGCCTGTTTGCATGAACGCAGGCGAGACGACGCCCGCGTCGCGGATCGACGCGGCGGCATTTCGTGCCGCCAAGTTGCGCGAGCTGCTGGAACGCTACGGGCATGCGTATTACATGCTGGATGCCCCCTGTGTGCCGGATGCGGAATACGACCGTCTGTTCCGCGAGTTGCAGGCCCTGGAGGTGGCGCATGCCGAACTGCGGTTGCCCGATTCGCCGACCCAGCGCGTTGGAGGGGCGCCGCAGAACGGTTTCGCCGAGTGGAAGCATCGACAACCAATGCTTTCGCTCAACAACGCGTTTGACCAGTCCGAGCTCGAAGCCTTCGACAAGCGGGTGCGTGAAAGCCTCGATGTGGACGCGGTCGAGTATGCGGTCGAACTCAAGTTCGACGGCTTGGCAATGAGCCTGACTTACGAGGATGGTGTGCTGACGCGGGCCGCCACGCGCGGCGACGGCGCCACTGGCGAGGATGTCACGGCCAACGTGCGCACCATTCGCGCGATTCCCCTGCGACTTGCCGGCAGCGCGCTGCCACGGTTGCTGGAAGTGCGCGGTGAAGTGCTGCTGTTCAAGGAGGACTTCGCGGCACTGAATCGGCGCCAGGCCGAGGCCGGCGACAAGGAGTTCGTCAATCCCCGCAATGCCGCGGCCGGCAGCCTGCGCCAGCTCGATTCGCGCATTACCGCGCGAAGGCCGCTGCGGTTTTTCACCTATGGTGTCGGCATGGTCGAGGGAGCGGAATTGCCCGCCACGCATGCGCGCATGCTT
>JAYVWK010000470.1:0-3183 GCA_043786185.1 Burkholderiales bacterium | reverse complement strand
GCCAATCATGAGGCCGGGCGCGCTGGCGATCCCGCGTCGCGTTCACTGGGGGCCCGGCTCAAGGAACTGAAACTGCCGCAGGGTCGCCTGAAGACCGGAACGCCGCCGCGCCTGGACGGCAAAACCATTGACTTCTCGGTTCTGGCGATCCAACCCGGGGACGATCCCGTACCGGTGTTCTCCTACCTTGGCACGCGAGCCATGCATCCACACCAGCTGCCGTGCTGGATTACCCACACTACCCCCGAGACGCATGACATCATTCGCAGCGGTCTCGATCGTTCACCAATGTTCACCGGGGTGATCGAAGGGGTGGGACCCCGCTATTGCCCATCGATCGAAGACAAGATTCACCGTTTTGCCGACAAGTCGTCGCACCAGATATTCCTTGAGCCTGAAGGACTGGGTACCCACGAGATCTACCCCAACGGCATATCGACCAGTCTGCCTTTTGACATTCAACTGCGCCTGGTGCGCAGCATGCGTGGCCTCGCGCGCGCCAATATCGTTCGTCCCGGGTATGCGATCGAATACGATTTCTATGATCCGCGTGCCTTGAAGTCATCGCTGGAAACCAAGGCAATCGGCAACCTGTTTTTCGCCGGCCAGATCAACGGTACCACCGGTTACGAAGAAGCTGCGGCCCAGGGCTTGCTGGCAGGGCTTAATGCCGCACTCAAGGTAAATGGTCGCGACGCCTGGTGTCCGGCCCGTAGCGAAGCCTATCTTGGCGTGTTGGTAGACGACCTGATTACCCGCGGCGTCTCTGAACCGTATCGCATGTTTACCAGCCGTGCTGAGTATCGCCTTTCGTTGCGCGAAGACAACGCCGATGCGCGCTTGACGGAAAGCGGACGCAAGCTGGGCTTGGTTGGCGACGTTCAATGGGCGTTTTTCTGTCGCAAACAGGAGGCGGTGGCGCGCGAGAGCGAACGCCTCAAGACTACGTGGGTGAACCCTCGCATACTCGATCAGCAAGAAGCGACAAGGGTCCTGGGTAGCGGTATAGAGCGGGAGTACAACCTGCTCGAGCTTCTGCGGCGGCCCCAGGTGACCTATCAGGGCCTGATCGGACTGGGCTTCGGATCGAACCCCGACGGCATTGGCACGGGTCAAATGGATGCCGACATCGTTGATCAGGTGATCGGGCAAGTGGAGGTTCGCGCCAAGTATCAGGGTTACATCGAGCGCCAGGCCGAAGATATTGAACGTAGCGCGGCACAGGAGCACACCCGCCTGCCCGATTGGCTGGACTATGCGCGGTTGCGCGGGCTCACCCGCGAAGCGCAGGCGAAGCTGACCGCACATCGTCCCGAGACGCTCGGGCAGGCGTCGCGGATTCAGGGCATCACACCTGCGACGATCTCGATTTTGCTGGTGTATCTGAAAAAGGCGAGTCAGGCCGACCAAGGTCTGGCCGCATGAGTCAGGGTTCAACGGCAATGCTTGATGCCGGAATCGAGCAATTAGGCTTAAGCCTGCCTGGCGCTGCGCGCGCGAAGCTTATGCTGTATCTCGATCTGCTGGCCAAGTGGAACGCCACCTACAACCTCACGGCTATCCGGGACCGTGATCAGATGGTAAGCCATCACTTACTGGATTCACTTAGTGTAACAAAGCATATCGTCGCAGGCAGCATTCTTGATGTGGGTTCGGGAGGGGGTCTACCGGGTATCCCGCTGGCGTTGTGGGCCGAGGCCTGTCTACCGGGCCTGCGCATTACCGTACTTGATTCCAACCACAAGAAATCCGCTTTTTTGCGGCAGGCGCAAATCGAACTGGAACTTGCCAATCTTGATGTATGCGGCGAGCGCGTTGAAAACTGGCAACCGTCGCAGCGTTTCGATCAGATCATCAGCCGGGCTTTTTCCGATCTGGGAGAATTTTTTCAGTTGACGCACCATCTGGGTTGCCCATCTTCCGTAGCTATGGTCGATGGTGCGCGCTGGTTGGCGATGAAAGGTGTTCACCCGCACGAAGAACTGCAGCATTTGCCGGCGGACTGTCGGTTTGAACAAGTGCATCGGCTGCAGGTGCCGGGCTTGCAAGCCGAGCGTCATCTGGTGGTTTTGCGGACAGCGCATGCTTGAAATCAAGCGCCTGTGCGCGGTGCTTGTGGCCACGCTGTTGGTCGGTTTCGGGGGGCTGGCGCAAGCTGAAACGCAGTCCTTGCTGAGCGTAAAATCTCTCGATTTGCAGCGTTTTCTCGGTAAATGGCCTGAAATAGCGCTTATTCCCAATCGTTTTCAACGCAAATGCGTGCGTGACACCGAAGCTGAGTATGCCGCCGGAGAAAGCGCGGAACTGGTGGTGCGTAACCGTTGTGTCACCGCTGATGGATCGGTCGAAGTTGCCATTGGCGTGGCGCGCCGTGTCGCGCCGGACGATGCGGCCCGACTCAAGGTACGTTTCGCGCCAGCCTGGCTTGCCTGGCTGCCCATGGTTTGGGGCGACTATTGGGTCATCGGACTGGCCGACGATTACCACTATGCCGTCATTGGTGAACCCGGTCGCAGCTTTTTGTGGATTTTGGCGCGCGGCACTGCTTTGCGTAGCACGGACCAAAACGCGATCGATTGTTTGCTGCGCGCGGTCGGCTACGATCCACAGCGACTGGTCAAGACACCCCAGTCCGGCGGCACCCGATGAGCGAGCGCATATTCGCGGTTGCCAACCAGAAAGGCGGTGTTGGCAAGACCACCACCAGCGTCAACCTTGCGGCGGCGCTCGCTTTGTCGGGTCAGCGCACCCTGCTGGTCGATCTCGACCCCCAAGGCAACGCCACCATGGGCTGCGGCATCGACAAGCGCGCACTTGCGGTGAGCGTCTACCAGGTGCTGCTGGGCATGGCGACGATTCCCGAGGTGCGCAAGGTTTCGCCAGCGGTGGGCGCCGCCGCCGAGGGGGGCGGTGTACTGCACGTGTTGCCGGCCAATCGCGACTTGGCCGGTGCTGAGGTCGAGCTGGTGGACGTGGCGCAGCGCGAGAACCGGCTCAAGCTGGCGCTGGCGACGGTTGCGGGTGAGTACGATTTCATCCTCATCGACTGCCCGCCGTCACTTTCGATGCTGACCTTGAACGGGTTGTGTGCCGCACATGGCGTGATCATTCCGATGCAATGCGAGTACTACGCGCTCGAAGGTTTGTCCGATCTGGTCAATACCATCAAGAAAGTGCATGCCA
>JAYVWK010000469.1:0-2697 GCA_043786185.1 Burkholderiales bacterium | reverse complement strand
TTCTTCGGCCAGATGCTGCGGCGTGCCGTTGCCAGGGTTGCTGAAGTTGAGCCGGGCCGGATTCGCACGGGCCAGTGCGATCAGTTCGGCTGTGCTCTTCGCGGTCACGCCCGGATGCACCACCAGCAGCATCGGCGCACTGGCCAGCATGGTCACCGGCGCAAAGTCCTTGATCGGGTCGAACGGCAGCTTTCCAAGCCCAGCGTTGATGGCGATGGTGTTGGCGGCCATCACCAGCGTGTAGCCGTCCGGCGCTGCCTTGGCCGCAGCATCGGCGCCAATATTGCCCCCGGCTCCCGGCCGATTCTCGACTACCAGTGATTGACCGAGCGCCTCCGAGACGCGCGGCGCAAGCGCACGCGCCAGGATGTCGGTGCCGCCCCCCGGCGCATAGGGCACGATCAGCCGCACCGCGCGGGCCGGATAGGCCTGGGCTACGGTATCGGGGGCCCACGCGTTAAGAAGTAGCACGCATGCGAGCATCACGTAGCTCGACGCGGCCCGCGATTTTTTTGTTTGTCCGTCCCGTATCATGCCGCCCCTCGTCGATGATGCGAATAGGTGTGCAGCGCCGCTTGCCTATTTCGCGAAATAGCGAACGCCATCCAGACCGGCGAATTCCGCGTCTTGCGTCCATACGGTCGCACCCAGCCGACGTGCGGTGGCGTAGATCAGGCTGTCGGCCAATGGCAGGTCGAGGCGCGACGCCTCGAGCGCGATACTGGCGTCTAGTTCAACGATACGGCCGGACTCCAGTGCGGCCGCCACTTGCAGTACAGCGTCTTCGCCGCGTTCGCGCCGTACCTTCTTGCATACCTCATAAAGAATGATGGCAGGAACAATCAGATTCCCGATGTCCTCGATCGCGGCCGCGAAAAGCTTGGCGCGCGCCGTGTCGGCGAAATACTCCAGCCACGCCGACGAATCGACGACATTCAGGCTCACAGGCGATCTTTCTCGCGCTCAATGGCGGTATCCATGCCCTTGAGAAAACCGCGCAGGCTTTTCATTGAACGCACCGGAATCAGCTCGACCCGGCCGGCATACGAAACCACCCGCAACTTTTCCCCTGGCATAAGGCCCAGCAACTGGCGAACCTGTTGCGGGATGACAACCTGGAATTTCGGCGAAAGTGTGACAGTACTCATATCGATAGCCGTCTCGTGTGATGAACACCTGATCGATTATAACTCCAGCTAAGCCTCACGCATCGGGCCGACGCGGCGTCGCGGATACTACCCGCAACGATGGTTCGCCACTTGTCACACGTCTGCGGCCGTTCGCCGTTTCAAGCAGAAGCGCGCCATCCGGGTCAACGCCAAGCGCGATGCCATCGATCAGCGCGGCGGCCTCGGCGGACATGGCCACAGGGTGGCCCGCAAACGCGTGCCGCATATTCCATTCCGATGCGAACGGAGCGAAGCCGTCGGCCGCAAAAGTGCGCAGCACAAGCGCCAATTCCTCAAGCACCAGCGCCAGTACACGATTGCGCGAACCCGTGACGCCCAGAGAAGCAAGATCGGCAATCGGCTGGTCGATGCGTGCCGCGCCCGAACCCAGGCGCAGATTCAGCCCGATGCCGATGACCGCGTGGACCGGCCCGTTTGACGGGCCGGCGATCTCGATCAGAATGCCACCCAGTTTCGCCCAGCCGGCGTCGCGCGGGACCAGAAGATCGTTCGGCCACTTGAGCATCACGCCGACAGCGCCGCAGCGGTCAAGCGCACGCGCCACGGCCAGCCCGACGGCCAGGCTCAGGCCGGAAAGCGATGCTGCCCCACCTGCAAACTTCCACAAGAGGGAAAAAGCCAGGCTGCCCCCGACAGGCGCGTGCCAGACGCGGCCACGGCGACCGCGCCCCGCGGTTTGCAGTTCGGCGACCAGTACCCGTCCTGATGGCAAGCTTGCGACCGCGGCGACCATGTCGGCGTTGGTCGACGCGGTGACGTCAACCACATGTATATCGAACGCCCTGCGCACCGCGAGCGGCAAGGCCCGCGCAATGACATCAACGTCCATTGCGTCGAACGGACGCGCAAGCAGCAATGCGTCAGCCGACGTGCGGCTGATACCGGCGTCGACGGCTTCAGGCGTTGCCAGCGCAGCCCCGATTGCATCGTATGTAACAGCCAGTGTGTGCGCCAGCGATGCAATTCCGACCGGCGTGCCGGCCTCCACTGCACGCAGCATACGTACCAGGAGGTTCAGCGATTCAAGTTGAGAACCTTGTTGCGTATCGGGCATGGCGCATTCTAGGCCAGCCCGTTTGCTACACTCAGCCGTTCGGCTTCAGGCTCCACGGGCCGAAAGCCAAGCGCCTGGGTCACCGCACCGCTGGCAGGGCAAAACATAAGGAGCAAGGGTGCGCGATGATGAGAATGCGCGACCCGCCGGGCAATGTCCGAATCGACTTCCCAACCAAGCCTCGAACTGGACCACGGTGCGCCCGCGCCGTGCGTGCTGCTGCATGGTTGCTGGAATGTGCAAGGGCTTTCCGCCGGCACCGGTGGGGCATCGGCGCGCCGGCGCATCGACGCACTGAAGGCAGAACTCCTGAAGCACGGCAAAGCCGCCGATACGGCATGGAACCTGACGCATGCCAGCGCGATGGATCATGTCGGCGCCCTCATGCTTTGGCAGGCCTGGGGCGGGCGTGAGCCTGCGAATCTCATCCTCGATCCGCAGCACCGCATGCTG
>JAYVWK010000468.1:0-3724 GCA_043786185.1 Burkholderiales bacterium | reverse complement strand
GCCGACGAGGCCGTATCCGCGCTTGACGTATCGGTGCAGGCGCAGGTGCTGCAACTACTCGACGAAATCCGCGACCGCATGAATCTGGCGATGCTGTTCATCACCCACGATTTGCGGGTCGCAGCCCAGGTGTGCGACCACGTCGCGGTGATGTCCAAGGGGCGCGTGGTCGAGATCGGCACGGCCATCCAGGTGTTCGGTGCGCCCAGGCATGAGTACACGCAGGCACTGTTCGCGGCGGCGCCGGGGCGCGATTACGCCTTCGGCGCCTGATTTCGAGAACGGTCTCACTCAGGCGGGCGCGGCCCCAGGTCGCGGCCGAAGTAACGCCTGACGATATCCCGAATATCCTCGTAGCAGGACCCGTAGCGCACCGCCTCCAGGGTCTCCAGATTGAGCAGCGTCGAGGACTGGCGGTAGGGGTGGTACTTCATCAAGCCGTAGTCGATTGAGACATCCGCAATGGCGCGAATCTCGGCTTCGATGTCGTCGCTGGAAAATTTTGTACCAGTCATCGAAACATTGGCCGAGGAGCCGAACAACGCGACCTTGTTGGCATGCGACAAGCGCGTGATCGCGGCATGAAACGGGCCCGCGTTGAGCAGCATCAGGAGCGTGCCGTCCCTGGTGCTGCGCGCCATCATGTCGTCATCAAGCAGACCAAAGATCGGATGCTCGCGGCGAAATGGCGCGATCGCTCCCAGCGGCAGGTCATAGCACCGGGTGATCGCGTCGAGCACCTCGCGTGCCCGACTGGAAAGCACGTAGAGCTCGCCGGCGATGGCGTCGTTGCCCAGCATCGCATTGAGTTTGGACGGAGTGCGGCGCTTGGTGTCGAAAATGCGCCGCAGCGGCAAAGGGTGCGCCGCGATCAGCGAGTAGCCCACGCTTTGCGGCAGCAAGGCGATGCCGCCCGCCTGCATTGCCTGGAAGGCGCGTTGCGCATCGGCCTCGATATCGATCACACTCATCATTCCCCCTTGATTCCGGCATCGCGGATCAGCTTGCCGTATTTTGCGACATCGTTGCGATGGATCTCGCCCAAGCGTTCGGGCGTTCCCGGCGCCGCCTCGAAGCCCAGCGCCGCCAGGCGTTCCTGCACCTCGGGTGCGTCAAGCGCCCTGGCGAATGCTTCGTTGAGGCGCAGCACCACCTCGCGCGCGGTACCGGCGGGCGCCATGATGCCGTACCAGAGATCGGCTTCGTAGCCGGGCAAGCCGGATTCCGCCACGGTCGGCACCTCCGGCATCGCCTGCGAACGCTTCGCCGTTGCCACCGCCAGCGCGCGCAGCTTGCCGTTCTGCAAGAACGGCTTGACCGACGCCATGGTCAGCACCGCGGCTTGCGTGGTGCCGGCCACCAGGTCCAGGAGCGCCGGGCCGCCGCCTTTATAGACCACATGCTGAATCTCGATGCCGGCCATGCGGTTGAACAACTCTTCAGCCAAGTGCTGCGGCGTACCGTTGCCGGGGTTGCTGAAGTTGAGCCGTGCCGGATTCGCCTTTGCCAGCGCGATCAACTCAGTCGTGCTCTTGGCACTCACACCGGGATGCACCACCAACAGCATCGGCGCACTGGCCAGCATGGTCACCGGCGCGAAATCCTTGAGCGGATCGAACGGCAGTTTGCCGAGGCCGGCGTTGATCGCGATGGTATTGGCGGCCATCACCAGCGTGTAACCGTCCGGCGCCGCCTTGGCCACTGCATCCGCGCCAATATTGCCGCCCGCACCGGGGCGATTCCCGATCACCAGGGATTGACCGAGCGCCTCCGACACCCGCGGCGCGAGGGCGCGCGCCAGGATGTCGGTGCCGCCGCCCGGCGCGTAAGGCACGATCAAGCGCACGGCGCGGGCCGGGTACGCCTGGGCGGTGACAACAGCGGGCCATGCATTGAAGATTAAGGCGCCGGCCACAAGCCCGAATACAGATGCTCTCTTGTGTTGGTTTGTCTGTGTGTGCAATCTCATGCCGCCCCCGTCGTATGGTTGATGCGTGCGTTGCGTCGCCCGCTTGCTTCGCCAAGTATCGAACACCGTCCGCCCCGCAAAATCCACGTCCTGAGTCCATAGGGTCGCGCTCGGCGACAGTGCGACGGTACTCATTTCGATGGATATCTTGTGTGATGAGTGTGTGATCGACTCTAACACCGGCTATGCATCCGGCCGACCCGGCGTTGCGGATGCTGCCCGCAACGATAGTTCGCCACTTGTTACACGTCGGCGGCCCGTTGGCGTTTCAAGCAGCAACGCGCCGTCCGCTTCGACACCCAACGCAAGGCCGTCGACCGAAGCCGCACCCTCGGCGGACATGACGACGCGCTGCCCTGCGAACGCATGCCGCATGTTCCACTGCGCGGCGAACGGCGCGAAACCCTCTGCCGCGAAACTGCGCAGCACATGCGCCAGTTCACCTAGCACCAGCGCCAGCACGCGGTTGCGTGAAGCCGTGGCGCCAAGCGCGGAAAGATCGGTCGCCGGCTGATCGATGCGCGCCACGCCCGGCCCCAGCCGCAAATTCAGTCCGATGCCGATGACCGCATGCACCGGACCGTTCGAGGGCCCGGCGATTTCGATCAGGATGCCGCCCAGCTTGGCCCAACCCTCAGCATGGGGCGCGAGCAGGTCATTGGGCCACTTGAGCATCACTCCAAGTGCGCCGCAGCGGTCAAGCGCATGCACCACCGCCAGCCCGACCGCCAGGCTCAAGCCGGAAAGCGACGCGGCGCCGCCAGCAAACTTCCACAACAGGGAAAACGTCAGACTGCCCCCGAGAGGCGCGTGCCAGGCACGGCCGCGGCGCCCGCGCCCCGCGGTTTGCAGTTCGGCGGCCAGCACCCGGCCCGACGGCAGGTGCGTGGCCGCGGCCATCAGGTCGGCATTGGTCGATGCGGTGACGTCGATCACGTGTACATCAAACGCCGCCCGCGACAGGGCGGGCAAGGCTTCGCTGACAGCCTGCACGTCCAGTGCGTCGAAGGGGCGCGCCAGGAGAAATTCGTCACCCGCCGTGCGGCTGATGCCGGCATCGCGTGCTTCGGGAGCCGCCAGCGCCGCCTCGAGTGCCTCGTACCCAACCGAGAGCGCGCGCGCCAAGGTTGCGATCGTGGCCGGTGTTTCCGCCTGCATGGCACGCAGCATGCGCAACAGAAGGATCAGCGATTCAAGTTGAACTGCTTGCTGCGTGTCGGGCATACCATATTCTAGGCGCCCCCATTTGCTACACTCGACCGTTCGGTTGCAAACTGCGCCGGGCCGACGGGCAAGCGATTATTGAGAATGGTGAAATGTTGACAAGCACATGCCTCCGGCGAGCCTGTCATGTTTCTGGCAACGATCAATAGGTGACGGCACCGCTAGCAGCCAGGGTAAAAACATAAGGAACAAGGGTTCGCGCCGTCCTGTGGATGCGCGACCCGCCGGGCAATGTCCGAACCGCATTCCCAACCAAGCCTCGAATTTGACCGCGATGCGCCTGCACCGTGCGTACTGCTGCATGGTCGCTGGAACGTGCAAGGGCTTTCCGCCGGCACCGGTGGAGCACCGGCACGCAGGCGCATTGAGGCACTGAAGTCGGAGCTCGTTGTGCATGGCAAAGCCACCGACACAGCTTGGAACCTGACACACGCCAGCGCGATGGATCATGTCGGCGCCCTCATGCTTTGGCAGGCCTGGGGCGGGCGTGAGCCTGCGAATCTCATCCTCGATCCGCAGCACCGCATGCTG
>JAYVWK010000467.1:0-2873 GCA_043786185.1 Burkholderiales bacterium | reverse complement strand
GTTGAAGAGCACGGCATACGCCTGACCGAGCAAAGCGAGGAGCACCGGCGCGAGGTGCACGAGCGCGAGGTCGAGCGCCGCCTGACCGCGCTCAATCCGCTGGACCTGTTCACCGGCCTGACTGAAGCGGAGCGGCGCATCATCGCCGAGCGCCTGACCTATTCGCCATTCGCCCAAGGCGAGATCATCACGCGCCAGGGCAACGTCGCGCATTGGCTCTACATCTTGACCGCCGGTGAAGCCGATATCGTGATCGATGTCGAGGGCAGCGAGCGACGTTTCGTCAACACGCTGGGCGCCGGCAGTTTTTTTGGCGAAGCCGGCTTGCTGACCGGAGCGCCGCGCAGCGCCACCGTGGTTGCGCGCACCAATGTGGAGTGCTACCGGCTGGACAAGGCCTCGTTCGAGACCGTGCTCAAGTCGCGCCCGGAACTCGCCGAGCAGATGTCGCACGTGATGGCAAGCCGCCAGGGCGCGCTGGCGGCCGCGCTCGCCGGGCATGATGCCAGCGCGCGCGACCACGCCAGCCGCTCGGCCGAACTGTTGTCGCGAATTCGCGGCTTTTTCGGGCTTAAGCACCTGAACTGACTTTAGAACTTCGGCTTATCCGTGGCAGCGTCATAGCGCGCCACCCCGGCCTTGATCGATGCGGCCGCTTGCTCCGGACCGCCCCAGCCCTCGATCTTGACCCACTTGCCCTGCTCCAGATCCTTGTAGTGCTCGAAGAAGTGCTGGATCTGCGACAGCCGCTCGGGGTTGATGTCGTCGGGCTTGTTCCAGTGCTTGTACCAGGGCAGCACCTTGTCGATCGGTACGGCCAGCAGCTTTTCGTCGCCACCGGCCTCGTCCACCATCTTCAAAACGCCCAGCGGCCGGCAGCGCACCACCACGCCGACTACCAGCGGAAACGGCGTGATCACCAGCACATCCACCGGGTCGCCGTCATCCGACAAGGTGCGCGGGATGTAGCCGTAGTTGCACGGGTAGTGCATCGCCGTGCCCATGAAGCGATCGACGAACAGCGCGCCGGTGGCCTTGTCGACCTCGTACTTGATGGGGTCGGCATTCATCGGAATCTCGATGATGACATTGAAGTCATGGGGCAGGTCGCGGCCGGAGCCGACGCGATCGAGGTTCATGGTGATCCCTTCTGGAAAAATCGAATTGCCGGGCGCCACAAGCGCAACCATCACCCAGCATACTCAGGCCGCATTATAAGTGCCACTTTTGCAGCGCAAAAATCGAGGTGGCGGACCAAGCCGAGCGGCGGGCGATAATCCGTGTTTGGGGTTGCATCCGCACACAGGACACGTAGCACTCAAGTTGCGCCTGACACGCAAACCGCGGGCTGGACAGGTGTTCATCAACAATTCAGGCGCCAGCGCTGGCGTCGCGTTGCCTTGCGACGGCATGAAGCATTCCGGTTATGGGCGCGAGAAGGGTTTCGAGGCTCTGTTAGGATTCTGTTGATCTAACCAGCGGAAAAAAGTGAAACTCTACTTTTTTCCGGACTAAAGTGCGGAAAATCGCCGGCAGAGCCGGACAATTTTCCGTCTGGAAAAACTACTAAACGGCACAACAGCAGCCTTCGCGGCTGCTTTATCGCGCGCACCTTCATGCTTGTATTCATCATTCGCCGCCTGTTGCAGAGCGTAGTCGTTCTGTTGGTGATGTCGCTTCTGGTGTTTGCCGGGGTCTATGCGATCGGCAACCCGATCGACATCCTTATCAGCCCGGACGCGACCCAGGCCGACCGCGCCGGGGCGATCGAGCGCCTGGGGCTGGACAAGCCCATGTGGTATCAATACATGGTTTTCGTCAAGCAGGCGCTGGCCGGCAACCTGGGCAAGTCGTTCGCCTTCAACGTGCCGGCCATCGAGCTGATTTTCGAGCGCATGCCGGCCACGCTCGAATTGGCGGTGCTGGCGATCGTGATGGCGGTGGTGATCGGCCTGCCGCTCGGCCTGTACGCGGGCCTGAAGCCAAAGTCATTCGCCGGGCGCGCCATCATGGCTACCTCGATCCTGGGGTTCTCGCTGCCCACTTTCTGGGTCGGATTGATGCTGATCATGGTGTTCGCGGTGTTCCTGGGCTGGCTGCCATCCAACGGGCGTGGCCCGACGGCGCTGTTGCTCGGCGTACCGGTGAGCTTTCTCTCGATCGAGGGGCTGCGCCATCTGCTGTTGCCCAGCTTCACCCTGGCGTTACTCAACATCGCGCTGATCATCCGCCTGGCGCGCTCCGGCACCCAGGAGGCGCTGATGATGGATTACATCAAGTTCGCGCGCGCCAAGGGGCTGTCGAACTCGCGCATCGTGCTGGTGCATGTGTTGAAGAACATCATGATTCCGATCGTCACCGTGATCGCACTGCAGTTCGGCTCGGTGATCGCGTTTTCGGTCGTCACCGAAACCATTTTCGCCTGGCCCGGCATGGGCAAGCTTCTGATCGATTCGATCAACGTGCTGGATCGCCCGGTAATCGTGGCCTACCTTATGATCATCGTGGCCATGTTCATTTTCGTGAACCTGGTGGTCGATCTGCTGTATTCGGTGCTCGATCCGCGCGTGCGTCTCACCGACGCCGCGCCATGAGGCATGGAATTCATCCTGGGCATCTCGTTCGAACTGTTCGGGGAACTGATCCTCGGGGCACTGGCGGAGTTGTTGCTGGGTCTCGTCGGGCAATTGGTCGGCGACATGGCAGCCGGCATTTTCAACCGCCTGACCGGGCGCGGCCGGGAGGCCGTCGCGGATGCGCGCAAGCCGCTCTCCGGCAGCGCCCGGTTTGTCCTGTTCGCCCTGGTAAGCGGCGTGATCGGCGTAGTGTCCCTGCAGCTGTTTCCGGCCTCCTTCGCGCGCACCTTCGACACC
>JAYVWK010000466.1:0-11257 GCA_043786185.1 Burkholderiales bacterium | reverse complement strand
TTGCTGATCACCGAGGTGATGATCTCCGGCGCGCCTTTGTATGGCACATGCACTACATCGACAGCGGCCATCGATTTGAACAGTTCGGCCGCCAGGTGCGCGCCGCTACCGTTGCCACCCGAGGCATAGTTGTATTTGCCCGGCGCATCCTTCAACAGGCGCACCAGATCGGTCACGGTTTTCACCGGCGAGTCGGGCGTCACCACCAGCAGGTGCGGCATCGCCACCGAGAGGTTGATCGGCGTGAAATCGGCCAACGGGTCGTAGGCTACCTTGCGATACAACCAGGGGTTGGTCACCATCGCCGAGGTGGCAAGGCCAATGGTGTAGCCGTCGGGTGCGGCCTTGGCGATCATTTCGTTGCCGATGTTGCTGCCCGCGCCCGGCCGATTTTCGATCACCAGCGATTGCGCCAGTGCGGCAGTCAAGCGTTCGGCCAGGGTGCGTGCAAGCACATCCGGCGCGCTGCCGGGGATGTAGGGCACGATGAAGCGGATCGATTTTTGCGGCCAAGCCTGCGCGCTGGCGATGCCGGGCGCGACGGCGGCGGCCAGAGCGGCTTGCAACAAACTGCGGCGCTGCATGACGAGTCTCCTGATTTGATGGTGGTATCGAAGCGTATATTACGGCCGTCCTTTCGAAACCGCACGCGATCCCATGAAACCGCAAAACCTGCTGATCCTTTTTTCCGACGAACACAACCCCAAGGTGCAAGGCGCCGCCGGCCACCCCTTCATCAGCACGCCGCATCTGGATGCGCTGGCTGCGCGCGGCACCCGTTTCACCCAGGCCTCGACCCCTTGCCCGATCTGCGTGCCGGCGCGTGCGGCGCTGGCCACCGGGCGTTACAACCACGAGATCGGCTACTGGGACAATGCGGACGCCTATGAAGGCGCCGTGCCCAGCTGGCACCATGCCTTGCGAAATAACGGGCATCAGGTAGTGTCGATCGGCAAGCTGCATTTTCGCGGCCATCCGGGTGATGACCATGGCCTTTCCGAAGAGCGCATCGCCATGCACATCGTCGATGGCCGTGGCGATCTGCTGGCGCTCAACCGCAGCCCGGATGCGCCGCCGCGCGCTGGTGCCAAAAAAATGATCGGCATGGCCGGGCCTGGCGAATCCGACTACACCCGCTACGACCGCGACATCACCGCTCATGCGCAGATCTGGCTGCGCGAAGAAGCGCCCAAATATACGGACAAGCCTTGGGTGCTGTTCGTCTCGCTGGTGGCGCCGCATTTTCCGCTGACCGCACCGCCCGAGCACTATTACCGCTATGCCAACATGCAGTTGCCGATGCCCAAGCAATACGCACCGGCTGAGCGGCCGCAACATCCCTACCTTGCGGATTACGCGCGCATCGTGCCCTACAACGCGGCGATGAAGGGCGAGGCCGATGTGCGCCGCGCCCTGGCCGGTTACTTCGGGCTGGTGAGTTTTTTAGATGAGCAGGTCGGCAAGATCGTGGCCGCGCTCGAGGAAACCGGTCTAGGCGCTTCCACCCGCGTGCTCTACACCACCGACCATGGCGACAACAACGGCAGTCGCGGCCTGTGGGGCAAGAGCACCATGTATGAGGAGAGCGTCGGCATACCGATGATCGTGGCCGGCGCCGGGGTGCCGGCAGGGCGGGTGGTGAGCACGCCGGCCAGCCTCATCGATGTGTTCGCCACCACGCTCGATGCGGTGGGAGCGGCGCCGCTGCCCTCGTCCGGGCAATCGCTATTCGGCATGATCGACACACCGGATGCCGAGCGGGTGGTGTTCTCCGAATACCACGCCACCGGCTCGCGCGAGGCGATTTTCATGGCGCAGGACCGGCGCTACAAGTACGTGCGCTGCGTGAGCTTCGCGCCGCAGCTGTTCGACCGCCAGAAAGACCCCGAGGAGCTGCGCGATGTAAGCACCGACCCGGCCTACGCGCCGGTTCTCGCACGCATGGAAGCGGCCCTCATCACACGCCTCGACCCGGCCGAAGTGGATGCGCGCGCCAAGCATCGGCAAGCCGAAATCCTGGCCGCCAATGGCGGCTGGGAAGCGGTACTGAAACGCGGCGATTTGCCGTTCTCGCCGCCGCCGGGCGTGACCGCGCTGTGGAGCTAAGAGCCTGTGCGTCGCGGCTTTGGATCATCCGCTACACTCTGCGCGCCTGCGGCGTGCAGGCCTCAACCTTGAAGGAAACACCGTGGCCAAACTTCTCGTCCTTTACAACAAACCCGCAGATGCGGCGGCCTTCGATGCCTACTACTTCGGCAAGCACGTGCCGCTGGCCAAGACCATTCCGGGACTGCGCGCCTACGAAGTCAACGCCGCCCCGATCGGCACGCCGGCCGGGCCATCAGCGCTGCACCTGATCGCCACGCTGACCTTCGATTCGATAGAGGCCATTGGCGCGGCTTTCGCTTCCAAGGAAGGGCAGGCCGCCGCCGCTGACGTGGGCAATTTCGCCCAGGCCGGCGTCGCCATGCACATGTTCGAAACCAAAATGGTTTGAAGCGGGCCAGGCGCCGTCGCGTTGCAACGCGACGGTGCACGAATTGTGTTGTACCGGGTGTGCGCTGCGGGGAACCCAGGGCGTTGTGGCTCGGCAGCGGCACCGGCACCGGGTTGCAGGGCACCCCGATGCGACTTCACTGAGTCCTCACCAACCCGATTTGCGCGCTTTCGATGTTCACCCTGCCCTTAGCCGCCGCGCTTGCCACCCTGGTCCTGCTGACCTCGTTTCTCTCGGGCATTTTCGGCATGGCAGGCGGCATGATCCTGATGGGCGTGCTGGTGCTGGTGCTGCCGGTGGCGCAGGCGATGGTGCTGCACGGCGCGGCGCAACTGGCTTCCAACGCCTCGCGAGCCTTCCTGTGGCGCCGCCATGTGCGCTGGCACTGCGTCGGCTTCTACCTGATCGGCGCGACCCTGCCCCTGGGCGTGATGGCGCTGCTGGCATTTCGCGCCGACAAGCCCATCGTGCTGCTGGTGCTGGGGCTCACGCCACTGCTTGCCATGCTGCTGCCGGCCTCACTCAAGCCGGATGCCGAACGCCTGGGTCACGGCATTTTGTGCGGCGTGGTGTGCTGCTCGCTGCAACTCTTAGCCGGCGTGGCGGGCCCGATTCTCGACGTGTTCTTCACCGGTTCGAAAATCGACCGCAAGCAACTGGTGGCCACCAAGGCCGCCATCCAGACCTTCGGCCACCTGATCAAGATCGCCTACTTCGGCCAGTTCGTCATCCTGGGCGGCGCAGGCATTCCGCCGCTGGCGCTGGTCGCGGCCGTGCTGCTGGCGGTGGCTGGCACAAAACTCTCGCAGCGCGTGCTCGAAGCCATGAGCGACGTGCAGTTCCGCGCCTGGACCCAGCGCCTGATTTTCGGCATCGCCACGGTTTACACCTGCCAGGGATTGTGGCTGCTGCTGCGCGACTGAGAACTCTTCGCTGTACGCGACGGCAGATTGACTTCACCGGCTAAGAAAACGCTGAATAAGTCCCAGTGCCGCGGACTCTCGAACGACAGCCTTCAATCAAATCAATACACTGCAAAAGCGGCTTTCGTTCCCTACGGACTTATTCAGTGTTTCGCTGACCATCGGCGTGCAGGAGGGCTCAACGCATGTCGTGTCGAGCGACGCAATCCCAGGCCGGTGTTTGCGGATTGCGTACCGTGTGCCAAGCGCACGCGGGTCACTCAGCGAGCAAGTCCGGACGGTGTGACTTGATCCAGGTACGCGTATGGGCCAAGAGGCTCTGTGCTTGTTTGAAGCATTCCGCTGCAGCGGCCGGCGTCACGGCATTGCCTTCATAATCGCTCAAGTTGCGCTTCTTGCGCAGTGCGTCGAGCACGATCACCAGATCGGGTCCAAGGCCAATGGTTTTGGGCAGGGTTTGCAGCGCGGTCTGATGGTGCCCCGGTTGGCTGGTAGCGGTTCTGTAGCCGTTTGCCCATAGGCCCAGCATGGCGCACTGCATCATGCATTTGTAGGCAGCGTCAAAGCGGTTGTCGATGCTCAATTGTTTAATTGCCGCGTCGGCGAGATTGCGTTCGGCGGCCGCAAGCAGGCGCAACACACCGGCTGCGTTCGCCTCAAACGCCTGCAGCCTTTGGATCGCCAACAAGTTTTGCAAGGTCATGTGCATCTCCCCTGACAAAGAGTTTGGGTTTACCGAGGACGTCGCGCAAGAATCCGTTGCCAGCCTTGTTCATGCGCCTGATTTCGGCGGCGGTGTGAACCACCGGGTTTATCTCGCGCCGCAATAGTTCCTGCGCCGGATGCAAAGCCTTGACCACGTCACCAAACGCTGCCTTGCCGATGACCAGAAGGTCGACGTCGCTCGCCGCGTTTTCGTGGCCACGCGCGACCGAGCCGAAGACCAAGGCAAGTTCGATGGATTCGAGAGACTCAATCGCGCCGGCAAGCACGTCGACCAAGCCGGTGGTTTTGCGAAAAAGGCCCGCGAGTTCGGGAAACACCGGACAGGCGGTGTTGGCTTGATACAGCACCTGGTTGCCTTGTTTCTTGCGCAACAAGAGGCCAGCTGAGGCCATTCGGGTCAACTCCTTGTGCAGAGTGCCGGCAACGGTGCCGGTGCGGCGCGCCAGCTCGCGCACGTGATAACTCGCGTCGGGGTGCAGCAGCAATTCGGAAAGCGCGCGCTGTCGGTAGGTACCAAATAGTAGTTCGATCAGCATGAGGTAATTCGCAGTAAATTAAGCTACGATTGTAGCATTAATAACTACATAAAGCTGTACGCTGTTGTAGCGATCCCGACAAGAGAGCCAGCATGGCCACGGGGGCGAAACGGCGATTAAACATGCGGTGCTTTTCCTTTGAAGCGGACTTGACGCGGTCTCAGGCGGGCAGGATTGTCGCGCATTGTGCCAAAGCCCATGTGTGCGCGTGTGCATGGCAGGGTTGTCATCGAAAAGCGGGGGGGCAGCGGCTCTGATCGACGCATGGGGCGCCGCACCTGCGACCTAAAGTGGAAGCTTGGCAATTTGCCCGCATACCGCCCGCGCCACCCGCCATGCATTGCAGAGCGTTCGCATAGGCGCGTTGGTCAGGCACCTGCAAGGCCGAGGCAGCCCTGTCGATGGAGCAGGCACCAGTTTTTTGGAGTTTTCAAGCACGCGACCCAAATGAAGAAAATAGCCGTCGATCAGTTGAGGGTCGGGATGTATCTTGAGGGCATGCGCGGCTCGTGGATGCAGCACCCGTTCCTGCGTTCGAAGTTCGTGATCAAGAATCCGAACGATATCCGGCTGATTGCCGAAAGCGGCATCACCGAGGTGTTCATCGATACCGCCCACGGCTTGGACGTGGCGCCGCCGCCCGCGGTGGTGACCGTCGCGCAAGCGACTGCGGCAGAACCGGCGACGGTGGTGGTGGCCGCGCCGCCGGCAGCGGCCACACCAGCCGGGCCGGTGCCTATCGGCGAGGAGATGCAGCGCGCCCGCAACGTGATGTCCGAGGGCAAGCGCGCGGTGGTTTCGATGTTCCAGGAAGCACGCATGGGCAAGTCGGTTTCGCCCGAGGCGGCCAGCGGGCTGGTCGAGGAGATCTCGAGTTCGGTGAGCCGTAACCCCGCGGCGTTGATCAGCCTTGCGCGCCTGAAGACCGCCGACGACTACACCTACATGCATTCGGTGGCGGTGTGCGCCATGATGGTGGCGCTCTCACGTGCGCTCAACCTCGATGAGCGGCAAACCCGCGAGGCCGGCATGGCCGGCCTGATGCACGATCTGGGCAAGGCCATGATCCCGGCGGCGATTCTGAACAAGCCGGGCAAGCTCACCGACGAGGAGTTCGCCATCGTCAAGAGCCATCCCGGGCGCGGCCATGAACTGCTGGTCGAAAGCGGCAGCGCCAGTACGGGTGTGCTCGAGGTGTGCCTGCACCATCACGAAAAAATGGATGGCAGCGGCTACCCGCATCGCCAGAAAGGCGAGGAGATCAGCCTCTTCGCGCGCATGGGCGCGGTGTGCGATGTGTATGACGCCATCACTTCGAACCGGCCTTACAAGGCCGGCTGGGAGCCGGCGGAATCGATCAAGAAAATGAGCGCCTGGTGCAACGGCCATTTCGATGAGACGGTGTTTCATGCCTTCGTCAAGAGCATCGGCATTTATCCGGTGGGCTCGCTGGTGCGCCTGGCCTCGGGGCGGCTGGGTGTGGTGACCGAGCAGACCGCGAAATCGCTGGTGACGCCGATGGTGAAGGTATTTTTTTCCACCAAGTCCGGCGTGCATCTGCGCCCGGAAATGCTCGACCTTTCGCGTGCCGCCGGCGGCGAGAAGATCGTGGGCATCGAGAGCCCGAAGAAATGGGGCATCAAGAACCTGGAGAACTACTGGGCCGAGTAGGGCCTTGCCTGCTGCTGCCGGCCGCTGCCGCGCCGCCGCTATACTTGCCCCCACACAAAAACCGATGGGGGAGAGCATGAGCACACGCGCGCAGTCGTTCCTTTCAGTCAAGCTGGGGTTGCGCCGCCTTGCACTGGCGGCCGCTTGCATTCTTGGACCCTTGCCTTTGGTCGCCCATGCCGCCTGGCCATCCGACCAGCCGATCAACATGATCATCGCCTACGCCCCCGGCGGCGGTACCGACATCATCGCGCGCAACATCGTCCCTTTCCTTGAGAAGCACCTGGGCGACGGCGCCAAGTTCAACGTGATCAACCGGCCGGGTGCCGGTGGCGACATCGGCTTTGGCGCCATCGCCGCGGCCCCGCCCGACGGCTACACCATCGGCTTCATCAACACCCCGCCGGTGGTGAGCATCCCGATCGAGCGCAAGGTGGCGTGGAATTGGCAGGGCTACGACCTGTTGGGCAATGTGGTCGACGACCCCGGCACCTTTTGCGTGCACAACGAAAGCCCCTTGAAAAGCCTGGCCGAGCTGGCGGCATTTGCGAAGGCCAATCCCAAGGTGGTGACCGTGGGTTCCACCGGTGTGGGTTCGGATGATCACCTGGCGATGCTGTTTTTCGAGAAAAGCGCCGGCGTGCAATTGACCCACGTGCCTTTCAAGGGCAGCGCCGACACGCGCACCGCGATCATCGGCAAACACATCACGGTGGCGGCCATCAACGTGGGCGAGGCGCTGCAATACCAGAAGGGCGGCTCGCCGATTCGCTGCCTGGGGCAAATGACCGCCGCACGCCTGCCGATGGCATCCGACTGGCCGACCTTTCGCGAGCAGGGTTTCGCCTTTGAAATGGCATCACTGCGTGGCATCGCCGCGCCCAAGGGCCTGCCGGCGGCGGTGCGCGCGCGCCTGGCCGGGGCGATCGAAAAGGCGGTGGCCGATCTGGCCTTCAGGGCTGCGGCGGAGCGCGCCTTCGCGCCGATCCGCTATCTGGGGCCGGCGGCCTATGAGGCCGAATTGCGCTCGGATGACACGCGCTTTCGGGCGTTGTGGAAAGAGCTGCCCTGGACTGACAAGTAGCGGGTAGCGCCGCGGCTTGCGGCGCTTTCGCCGCCTTACTTGCTCGCGACCGCAAGCGCGGCGGGGGCTGGTTTTGGCACCCGCGTGGCCAGCACCTTGTCGATCTTCTTGCCGTCCATGTCGACGATCTCGAAACGCCAGTCTTCCCAGTCGACACGATCGCCGGTTTGCGGCAGGCGCCCGGTGAGGAACATCAGCATGCCGCCCAGCGTATGGTAACGGCCGCGGTCTTCGTCAGGCACCGTGTCCAGAGTAAGCCGGTCCTTGAGTTCATGCAGCGGAATCAGGCCGTCGATCAGCCAGGAGCCGTCGTCACGCAGGAAGGCCCATGAAGTTTCCGGATCGCGCGGCTGGAATTCGCCGGTGATGGCCTCGATCAGGTCTTGCAGCGTGACAATCCCCAGCACCTCGCCGTATTCGTCAACGATGAAGGCCATTTGCGTGCCCGAGGCGCGGAAGTTGTCGAGCAACTCCATGCCGGTGAGCGTTTCGGGCACGTAAAGCGGGGTCTGCAGATCTTGCGTGAGCACCGCCTTGTCGCCGCGCGCGATGCGCGACAGGAACTTGCGCGCGTTGATCACGCCCAGAATGTTTTCCAGCCCGCCGCGCACCACCGGAAAGCGCGCGTGATCCGATTCCTCGATGGCGGTCAAGGTTTGTTCGAGCGGATCGTCGGCATCTAAGCACACCACGTCGCCGCGCGGCAGCATCAGTGAGCCGATCTGCCGGTCGTCTAGGCGAAACACATTGCGCACCATCGCGTGTTCGCTCGAATCGATCACGCCGGCGCTGGTGCCTTCCTGCAACACGGCGTGGATTTCCTCCTCGGTGACCGCCATGCCCTGAATGTCTTTCAGGCCCATCAGGCGCAACACGCTGTTGGTCGAGCCGGAGAGCAGCAAGACGAAGGGACGGGTGGCGGTGGCCAGCCAGCCGATAGGTGTGGCCACGATGCGTGCGATGGCTTCCGGCCGGGTCTGGCCGATGCGCTTGGGCACCAGTTCGCCCAGCACGATGGTGACGTAGGTGATCAGCATGACCACCAGGCCGGTGGCGAAATAGCCGGCGACCCCTGCGGGCACGCCGAACTTTTCCAGCCAGTGGGCGAAGGGCACTGCGAACACCGCTTCGCCTACGATGCCGTTCAACACGCCGATCGAGGTGATGCCGATCTGGATGGTGGAAAGAAAGCGCGTGGGGTCGGCCCCCAGTTGCGCGGCCGCCGCGGCGCCGCGGTCGCCCTCATCGATCAGTTTCTGCAGGCGTGTCTTGCGTGACGTCACCAGCGCGATTTCCGACATCGCGAATACGCCATTGAGAATGATGAGGGCGAAAAGTATCGCTATTTCCATAGGCGGGTGCGGGGGCGGCACCGACGCGAAATGCAGGGAGGCGAATGGTACCTTGGAATGGGATGCGTTGGGTGCGGCGGCGCGCATGCGGGTGGCTGGAATTCAGGTGCTCACTGCAGGGAGCGGCGTGCGCTGTATGATTCTTGTTCCAAGAATGCCGGCTGCAGTCGCGATGGCCATCCGACGCGACAATTTTCGCCCAACCCTAGGGCTCAGTCCACTCTGTCCCTCACCTGTCATTGCCGCGAACGCGGGAATCCAGAACAAGCACCCAAACCAGGAAAAACCAACATGCATGATCTGCTAATCCGCGGCGGCACCATCATCGACGGCACCGGCGCCCCAAGCTACAGCGGCGACGTTGCCATCAAGGATGGCCGCATCACTGAGACCGGAAAGATCGGCGGCGCCGCCAAACGCACCATCGATGCCAGTGGCCTACTGGTCGCGCCAGGCTGGGTCGACATCCACACCCACTACGACGGCCAGGCCAGTTGGGACCCGCTGATGACGCCATCCTCCTGGCATGGCGTGACCACCGCGGTGATGGGCAATTGCGGTGTGGGGTTCGCGCCGGCACACCCGCACCAGCGCCAATGGATGCTGGAACTGATGGAAGGCGTGGAAGACATTCCCGGCGCGGTGCTCAGCGAAGGGGTGAAGTGGGAATGGGAAAGCTTTCCGCAGTATCTCGATGCGGTGGCCAGGACGCCGCGCATCATGGACCTGGGCGCGCAGATTCCGCATGCCGCGGTGCGCGTGTTCGTGATGGGCGAGCGCGGTGCAAACCGTGAAGAAGCGACGGCGGACGACATCGCCAACATGGCCGCCGTGGTCAAGGAGTCGATCATGGCCGGCGCCCTGGGCTTCACCACCTCGCGCACCTTCGTGCACCGCACCTCGCGCGGGGAGCAAACGCCGACCTTCGGGGTGGCGTCGAACGAGCTGACCAGCATTTCCAAAGCCGTGGGCGAAACCGGTAAAGGGGTGCTGCAGATGATCTCGGATTTCGACGACATCGATGCCGAATTCAACATCCTGCGCGATTGCGCGAAGGTGAGCGGCCGCCCCTTGAGCTTCACGCTATTGCAGCGCGACGCGATGCCCGAGAAATGGCGCGCCGTGATGCAGCGTGTCGCCACCGCGCGCGAGCAGGGCCTGGACATCAAGGCGCAAGTGGCCTGCCGCCCGATTGGCATGGTGCACGGCCTTGAATGCTCGATGAACCCGTTTTTCTTAACCGCCGGCTACGCCACCATCGCCCACCTGCCGTTGGCCGAGCGGGTGGTTCGCCTGGCCGACCCGGCGCTGCGCGCACGCCTGATCAGGGAAGCCGCCACGCCGCCGGAAAACTGGCGCCTGGCCTCCATTACGCGCGATTTCCACAAGCTCTACCCGCTGGGCCGCGACCATGCCAACTACGAACCTCGGTTCGAAGACAGCGTGGCCGGCATCGCCAAAGCGACCAATCGCAGCCCGGAGGACGTGGCCTACGACCTGATGCTCGAAGACGGCGGCAAAAAGAAGTTCTACTTCCCGCTCTACAACTACACCGACAACAATCTTGATGTCGTGCGCGAAATGCTCAGCAACCCGGCCACGCTATTGGGCCTGGGCGACGCCGGCGCGCATTGCGGCTATATCTGCGACGCCAGCTACCCGACCTACCTCATCACCCACTGGTCGCGCGATCGCGAGCGCGGCCCGAAGCTTGGGCTGGAGTTCCTGGTGCACGCGCAAACCCAGCGCAACGCGCGCGGCTTGGGGCTAACCGACCGCGGCGCGCTCTTGCCCGGCATGAAGGCCGACATCAACCTGATCGACTACGACAAGCTCAACCTGGGTACCCCGCAAATGACCTACGACCTGCCGGCCGGCGGGCGGCGCCTGGTGCAAAACGCCACCGGCTATGAGGCGACGTTTGTTTCGGGGGAACTGGTGATGGAGCGTGGCAAGGCCACCGGTGCGCTGCCGGGGCGGCTGGTGCGGTCAGCATAGGCCGATTCGGCCGGGGCCGCAGGTTAGAGCGCTTCTCCGCGCGCCCGGGAAAGCGCCGCCAGGAGACGCGCCGCGTTCTTTTCGGATCGCAGCAAATGCGCGGTTTCCATCAGGCTTACCAGCTCGTCGGCCGCGATTATCGCCACGTCCCTGCCCGAGCGGCGACGCACGACAATGACTTCCCGATCATCGACCGCGCGATCCATGAGCGCCTTGAGCTGCTCGCGGGCCCGGCGGTAAGTGGTTTCGACGGTCACAATGGGCTTTTAGCAGCTATGCAAGAGAACTGTACAAGACCAGGCTGAGGTGCCGCCAGGGCGGTTGATGAATGCTGGTGAGCAGCGCCCCTCCCCTGACCAAGCCGATCAATTTGCTGTCGTCAGAAAAATGATCCTGCAACAGTGCCTCGAAGACGTTGCGAGCGCTCGGGATCAGGGGGAAAAATTTGCACGACAATCAAAAATATGGTC
>JAYVWK010000465.1:0-15395 GCA_043786185.1 Burkholderiales bacterium | reverse complement strand
TTTCATGCGGCCATCTTGCGGCACCCGCTTCTCGGAGATGTCGAGCTTCGAGATCACCTTGATGCGCGAGGCCAGCTTTTCCTTGATGGCAATCGGTGGACTGGCAACTTCGCGCAGGATGCCGTCGGTGCGAAAGCGGATGCGATAGGTTTTTTCATACGGTTCGAAATGCAAATCGGAAGCACCGTCGCGAATCCCGTCCATCAGCATTTTTTGCAGGAATCGCACAACGGGAGCGTCATCGACGTCCGGCATCGACGCTTCCTCGGCCTTGGCCAGGGATTCGTCATCGGTGAATTCAAGATTGAGATCATCGTCCGGCACGTCGAGAATAGAGGCACCGGCTGCCTCTGCCATCGTGCCCAGGATCGCACCGAGCTTGTCATCCTCGACCACCACCGGGTCGATCGCCAGGGAAGTCTGAAACTTGATCTGGTCCAACGCCGCCTTGTTGGTTGGATCCGAGATCGCCACCGAAAGGCGGTTGCCGCGCTTGGCCAGCGCCACCACCCGGTGTTGCTGCACCAGCTTGCGGTCGATCGCATCAGCCAACACCTGCTGCGGATCGTAGGTCGCCAGATCAAGCAGTGGATAACCAAAAACTTCCGAGCCGAACTGCGCAACATCCCGCGCACTCATGCGCTTGGAAGCTATGACCTGCTCCACGAAAGTCACACCGGCTGCTTTGGCGTCGTTTACCAGAGTCTCGGCATCGGCGATCGTCAGGCGGTCGCCCTGCACAAGCGCACGCGCGATACCGGAAAGTGTGTTGGGAAGTAGCGCGGCAGACATCAGCAATTCATCAAGATAACGCGATTCGTGATGCCGACGGGGTGCCGACAACACATCCTTGAATTGTAGCGAATCACCGAATCACTGCGTCGGCGATGCGACAAAGGAAGATACTTGATAACAATGACAATAGCATACAAGCCCGGCGGAATCCGAGTTCGCTTAGCCTCTGGTTGCACCGCCTTCCGCGCCCGATTCGCTGCAACGCAGGCGCAAGGGCGCACGCGATCCGACCGTGCCAATCGCATATCGCAAGCGCAAACAGCGCGCAAAAAACACCAACTTCAAACAAATTCGAGGGGAAATCGCCGTGCCACAGCCGTGGCACGTTTACACTTGATGCAGGCCACGTGGCACCGCTACGTACGTTCAGGCAAATCCACAGCGTAGAAAGGAGGCAACTCTGAAGGCACATCAACAATCCACGCCGCCCTGACAGTCACGAAATTGCGGGTGGTGGAGTCAGGGAAAACTGGTCGGGGTGAGAGGATTCGAACCTCCGGCCTCTACGTCCCGAACGTAGCGCTCTACCAGGCTAAGCTACACCCCGAAGATCTCGCTCCGATCCCGCCAGGGGGATCAGGGGCACACGCTTCAACCCGTGCGCTCTACCGCGAAAGAGCATAATTCTAGCAAAGTTTGCCGGCTCGGCCCCGCTGGCAGGCAATCCAGAAGCAGCGCCGCGCGGCCCGCTTCAGCACGTGCCGCGCCACTTGAATATTCAAGCGCGCCGGTTTCATGCATAGCCGCCAGCACGGCCGAAAAATCAGCGGCGCCCGGGTCCGTTATGGCAGTGCGCACCAGCGCTTGCTGCGCCGGCGAACCGGTAGAGAGCACGCGCAGCAACGGCAGGGTAGGTTTGCCTTCCTGCAGATCGTCACCCAGATTCTTGCCGGTCAGCGCAATATCACCGGAGTAGTCGAGCACATCATCAATCAACTGAAACGCCGTACCCAGCCGCATTCCATACTCGGCCATGCGCTGGCAGACCGAGGCGTTGGCTGCAGCCAGCATGGCGCCGATCATGCCGGCGGCTTCGAACAGTTTCGCGGTCTTGAAACGCACCACCTGGAGGTAGCTCTCTTCCGATACATCGGCATCGCCGATGTTGATTAACTGCAGCACTTCTCCCTCGGCTATGGTGTTGGTGGCATCGGCCAAAACCCGCATCGCCTCCATGCTTCCGACTGCGACCATCATTTGAAAAGCGCGCGAATACAGAAAATCGCCGACCAGTACGCTGGCGGCATTGCCGAAAACCGCGTTCGCGGTCTTGCGGCCACGCCGCAGTTCGGATTCGTCAACCACGTCGTCATGCAAAAGCGTCGCGGTGTGAATCATCTCAATGACCGCAGCAAGCGAATGCGCGTGGGCGTCGATGCGCCCAAATGCCCCGTTCACCAACAGCAGCAGTACCGGGCGCAAGCGCTTGCCGCCGCTGCCGATGATATATTCCGCGACCTGGCTTACCAGCGGCACTTCGGAAGTCAGTTGGGCCCGAATACACGCATCAACCGCAGCTAAGTCGGCAGCGATTGCGATTCTGGGGTCGAATTGGGTCACGCAGGCACCTGCAAACATCCTGTCAACAAAAGCACACCGGCTTCATCCCGGAACCGGCCAACACGCGCGTCAGATTAACAGACACGCACCATCAAAAAAAGCCACAGACTCGCGCGGCGCCGAGTCATCCAAACCCTTGACCTACAAGGCGATTTTTGCTATATTCTAAGGTTCCTCGCAGTCATGCGAGCAAACAGTTGAGGTTACCATGTACGCGGTCATAAAAACCGGTGGCAAGCAGTATCGCGTTTCCGCCGGCGAAAAATTAAAGGTAGAACAGATACCTGCAGACATCGGTCAGGAAATTGTTCTGGATCAGGTGTTGATGGTAGGTAGCGGCGAGTCGGTGAAAGTCGGCGCTCCGCTGGTGACAGGAGCCAACGTGACGGCCAAGGTTGTCGCGCACGGCCGCGGTGAAAAGATCCGCATTTTCAAGATGCGCCGGCGCAAGCATTATCAAAAGCACCAGGGGCATCGCCAGAATTTCACCGAGATCGAAATCTCGGCGATCAACGCTTAAGGGAAGGCAGCCATGGCACACAAGAAAGGCGGCGGCTCGACGCGTAACGGCCGCGATTCCGAATCGAAACGTCTGGGCGTCAAGGTATACGGCGGCCAGTCGGTGATACCCGGCAACATCATCGTGCGCCAGCGCGGTACCGAGTTTCATGCGGGCGACAATGTCGGCATGGGCAAGGACCACACCTTGTTTGCCAAGTCTGTAGGCAAGGTCAAGTTCGCCATTAAGGGCGAATTGCAGCGGCGCACAGTGAGCATCGTCACGGCTTGAAGTTCGCCGGCGCGCGACCACAGGCCCAATCGTTGAGAGCGATTGGGCTTTTTTGTTTCAAGAGCGCCGCTTCCGTGCCCTCGATCCGCATCTACCGAACGACTGCAAAGTGCAATGAAATTCATCGACGAAGCCATAATCCAGATCAAGGCCGGAGACGGCGGTCGTGGCATGGCGTCTTTCCGGCGCGAAAAGTTCGTTCCTGAAGGCGGTCCGGATGGCGGCGACGGTGGCCGCGGCGGCAGCGTCATCGCAATCGCCGACCGCAACATCAACACCCTGATCGATTTCCGCTTCGCCCGCGTTCATCGCGCGAAAAATGGCGAACCAGGCCGCGGTGCCGACCAGTATGGCCGCGGTGCCGAAGACGTGATCCTGAGAATGCCGGTCGGCACCCTCGTCACTGACCTTGTCACTGGTGAAGCGCTGATCGACATGGCTACCGACGGGCAACAAGCCGTGCTGGCCAAAGGCGGCCAGGGGGGGCTGGGCAACATCCATTTCAAATCCAGCACCAACCGGGCGCCGCGCCAGTACACCCTGGGCGAGGACGGCGAAGAGCGCGAGCTCAAGCTTGAACTCAAGGTGCTGGCGGACGTCGGCCTATTGGGCATGCCGAACGCCGGCAAGAGCACTTTCATCCGCGCGGTATCGAACGCGCGCCCGAAGGTAGCCGACTACCCGTTCACCACGCTGCATCCAAATCTTGGCGTAGTGCGCGCCACCGACAAGGTCGATTTCGTCATCGCCGACGTGCCCGGTCTGATCGAAGGTGCCGCGGAAGGCGCGGGCCTGGGTATCCAGTTCCTCAAGCATTTGCAACGCACACGCTTGCTGCTGCATCTTGTAGACATCGCCCCTTTTGATGAAGCGGTCGACCCGGTGCGAGAGGCGCGCGCGATTGTCGGTGAACTGAAAAAGTACGACCGCGCGCTGCACGCGAAGCCGCGCTGGCTGGTTCTCAACAAACTTGACCTGATTCCCGACCCCGCCCTGCGCAAGCGTCGCGTCGACGATCTGGTGCGACGCCTGCGCTGGAAAGGCCCGGTGTTTTCGGTCGCCGCCATCAATGGTGAAGGCTGCCGCGACCTGTGCCGGCATATTGGCGACTACCTCGAAGAGCAGCGCAAGGAAGCCTCGGCGTGACCTCGGTGGTGCAAGCGGCCACACGCCTGGTCATCAAGGTAGGCTCCTCGCTGGTGACCAACGATGGTCGCGGCCTGGACCGCGACGCGATCGCCCATTGGGCGCGGCAGATCGCTGGCCTGCGGGCCGGCGGCAAGCAGGTCGTGTTGGTATCGAGCGGCGCGATCGCCGAAGGCATGCAGCGCCTGGGCTGGTCGAATAGACCCAAGGCGATCCACGAGCTGCAGGCCGCCGCAGCCGTCGGCCAGATGGGCTTGATCCAGGTCTACGAAACCTGCTTCCGCGAGCACCATCTAATGACAGCGCAGGTACTGCTCACGCATGATGATCTTGCCGATCGCAAACGCTATTTGAACGCGCGCTCGACCCTGATGACCCTGCTCGGCCTGGGTGTGATCCCGATCATCAACGAAAACGACACGGTCGTGACCGACGAGATCAAGTTCGGCGACAACGACACGCTAGGCGCGCTGGTCGCGAACCTGATCGAAGCCGACACGCTGGTGATTCTCACCGACCAGGAGGGCCTCTACACCGCCGACCCGCGGCACGACACCGCTGCCAAGCTGGTGTCCCAAGCCATCGCAGGTGACGCCGCACTCGAGGCCATGGCGGGCGGCGCCGGCTCAAGCTTGGGCAAGGGTGGCATGATCACCAAGATTCTGGCCGCGCGACGGGCTGCGAAAAGTGGCGCCCATACTGTGATCGCATCCGGTCGCTTGCCGGATGTACTGGCGCGCCTGGCAAGTGGCGAAACCATCGGCACGCAATTGCATGCCGGCATGCAGCGCGTCACCGCCCGCAAGGCATGGATGTCGGATCATCTGCAGGTGCGCGGATCGGTCACACTTGACGCCGGCGCGACCCGTGCATTGCAAGGCGGTGGCAAGAGCCTGCTGCCAATTGGCGTAGTCGCCGTGTCCGGTGAATTCGAGCGCGGCGAAGTTGTTGCCATCCGCGCGCATGAAGGCGGCGAAATTGCGCGCGGCCTCACCAACTACACGGCCAACGAAGCGCGTCGCATCATGCGCAAGCCCTCCAGCGAGATCGAATCAATCCTGGGTTTCATCGACGAAGACGAACTGGTGCATCGCGACAACCTGGTTTTGCTGTAACCAGCCACGCCGGTTGACGACGCCCAAAAGACCTGGGTCATGACCGCCTGCGCAGCCGGCTCAGCGTAAGCAGAAAGCCCGGCAGCAGGACAAATACCGCGATGGTCGCGATCCATTGCTCCGCAGTCATCACAAACGCGTAGACCCACGGTCGTGGCTGGACCGCTTCCAGTAACAGTGCGGGATGGAATGGCGGCTTCAGAAATCCGAGCAGTACCGTGAGCGTGCAATAAATCGTGAGGCATATCCGCGCCGATTCCCCTGGCTTGAACTTTGTATCTGCTTCCGAGCGACCAAACCAGACAAGCACTGCCAGGCAAGCAGCCTCGTACAGCATGACCGGGTGGCGCAAAGCTCCATCGCCAAAGTCAACGCCCCACGGCAAGCTGGTGGGACTGCCGACGCCGGTCCCGCGCAGCGCCCAGAAAAAAGCGCCCAGGCTCAATACCAACAGCGCGGAAACTACGGCAACGACCAATCCGTCAGCTTCGCGCCCACCACCTTCCTGGCGATCTGCAAACCAAAGGGCCAGGCGCCCGCCTATGAGTGCGCCCACACTCGAATCACCACTCAACAAGGCAAGCGCGGAATCGCCAATCAAATCCTGTGGTGCCGCAAAAAATGCGGGATAGGTCAGCGCGTATACCGCCTTCGACCCAGCCAGAGCACCCAGCACCATGGCACCCAACAACCGGCGGCGCTGCGGGCCCGTGAATCCCGAGTGCCGCGCAAGCAATCGAAAGAACACCGCCAGTGCGAGAAGCCAGCAGAGCAGCTTGACCGCGAGCGCGGCATGAAGCGGTAATGACATGCTTCGATTGTATCCGCGTGAAGAATCGCGTCGGCGCTGGCTGCGAGCGCCATCAAACGCGCCGACAAACCATGCAGCGGCCGGCGCCAGATGCTAGTCGCTTGGTATGCCGTTGTGGCGCTCGCGCCCACCACGTTTCAAGTTTCGCACTTGGGTTTCATCCAAGATGCCGTTTTCGAAGCATCTTCGCGCCTGAAGCATCCGGCGGATTTCCGAGCGGACCCCTCCTGCACTCGCAGGATGATGGCGAATGCCGCAGCCATCGCCAATTGTTTGTGTCAATCGAAGGGATAGCCTGCGTCAATCCGCTACCCCCGCCCCAAAGGATGCGGCATCCTGCTCAGCCTGGCCTTGCACAGGATTCGACTCGGGCGCCGCCAAAGTGGCAGGTCCATCCTGCGCCTGGCGCACTCTTTGGCGCAGAAACCGCATGCTTTCACTCTTGCGTTCAAACAGCAGGCGTGAAAGTTCGCTCAAGGCCTGGTCATAGACGGCACGCTTGAACTCGATCACCGTGTCCAGGGGAATCCAGTAATCATGCCAGCGCCAGGCATCGAACTCGGGATGGTCGCAGGCACGCAAGCGCACGTCGCAATCGCGGCCAATCAGGCGCAGCAGGAACCAGATCTGTTTCTGGCCGCGATAATTGCCGCGAAAGTCGCGTCTGATCCACTCACGCGGCACCTCATAGCGCAACCATTCGCGCGTGCGCCCGAGAACACGCACATGCTCGGCTTTGAGGCCGGTTTCCTCATAGAGCTCGCGGTACATGGCCTGTTCCGGCGTTTCACCATACTTGATGCCGCCCTGCGGAAATTGCCAGGAATGTTCGCGTACCCGCTTGCCCCAGAAGACCTCGTTCCGATGGTTGACGATGATAATGCCGACGTTCGGGCGGTAGCCGTCACGGTCGAGCATGAATTTACCCGCTGATCCCTTAAAATTAGCCCCATTATAAACATAAGAAAAACCTGAACAAGTTCGCTGCCCGCGAACTGCCGCACCAAGTGTCTTGTCAATTCCACAACTTGAACAGACCCTTCGCGTGACTGCGGCTTTGGTCAGCGTTTTCGACACTTCCTCAAGGGGTAATAGCCAGCATGCGCGCATCCAGGTTTTTCATCGCCACCATCAAGGAGGCTCCCAACGACGCCGAGGTCGCCAGCCACAAGCTGATGATCCGCGCCGGCATGATCAAGCGCGCGTCCGCCGGCATCTACTCCTATATGCCGCTGGGCTTAAGAGTCATTCGCAAGGTGGAAGCCATCATCCGCTGCGAAATGGAGCGCGCCGGTGCCATCGAGCTATTGATGCCGGTAGTGCAACCGGCCGAATTGTGGCAAGAAACCGGGCGTTTTTCGAGCATGGGCCCGGAGCTCATGCGCGTCAAGGACCGGCATGACCGTGACTTCATCATCCAGCCCACCAGTGAGGAAGTGATCACTGATATCGCGCGCCAGGAACTGCGCAGTTATCGGCAACTGCCGCGCAACTTTTATCACATCCAGACCAAGTTTCGCGACGAACGGCGGCCGCGCTTCGGCGTGATGCGCGGCCGCGAGTTCACCATGAAGGATGCTTACTCCTTCGATCGTGACGCCGCCGGTGCCGAAAAGAGCTACGACATCATGTTCGAGGCCTACAAGCGGATTTTCGACCGCTTCGGTCTGACCTATCGCGCCGTGGCTGCCGATACCGGCGCGATCGGCGGTTCGCGTTCGCACGAGTTCCAGGTCATCGCCGATACCGGCGAAGACGCGCTGGTGTTTTGCCCGCAATCGGACTACGCCGCCAACATCGAGCTGGCCGAGGCGCTAGCGCTTGTCGCCACGCGCTCCGCACCGACCCAGCCTATGCAGCTCGCACCCACGCCGGGCGCCGCCACCTGTGCCGAAGTAGCTGCTCTGCTAGGGCTGCCGCTGGCGCGCACGGTGAAGTCGCTGGTACTGGCAAGCGAAGACCGCGACGCGGCAGGCACTTCAAGCAATGTGCAGGTCTGGCTGTTGCTGCTGCGCGGCGATCATGATCTGAACGAGATCAAGGCCGGCAAGATCGACGGCCTCAAGGGCGGCTTTCGCTTTGCCACCGTGCCGGAAATCATCGAGCACTTCGGCATCAAGCCGGGCTATCTGGGGCCGCGGGCGACGCAGAAGCCGGTGCGCGTGGTGGCCGACCGCACGGTCGCGAACATGAGCGATTTCGTGATCGGCGCCAACCAGTGGGATCACCACATCACCGGCGTCAACTGGGGCCGCGACCTGCCGGAGCCGGAACTTGTCGCCGACATTCGCAATGTACAAGCCGGCGACCCCTCGCCCGACGGCCTGGGGGCCCTTGCGATCCAGCGCGGCATCGAGGTTGGACACGTGTTCTACCTGGGCACCAAGTATTCCGAGGCGATGAAGGCCAACTACCTGGATGAAACCGGCAAGCCGCAGTTGATGGTGATGGGTTGCTACGGCATCGGCGTGACGCGCATCGTGGGTGCCGCCATCGAGCAGGGCCATGATGCGCGCGGCATCATATTCCCCGATGCCATCGCACCCTTCACAGTGGCAATTTGCCCGATCGGCGGCGACAAGTCTCCCGCAGTGCGCGCTGCGGCGGAAAAGCTGTACGACGAGTTGACTACCGCCGGGGTGGACGTCTTGCTTGACGACCGTGGCGAGCGGCCCGGTGTCATGTTCGCCGACATGGAACTGATCGGCATTCCGCATCGCATCACCGTCGGCGATCGCGGCCTCAAGGACGGCTGCGTCGAATATCAGGGCAGGCGCGACACTGCAGCTACCTCGGTGACGCTCGCCGAAGCGGCAGCGCTGGTCAAAGCGCGCATCAAGGCGTGAGCCCGGCGGCGCTTCGCGCGCAACTGGCACGCGCGCTGCACCAGGCATGCAAGTGGGCGCAGCGCGCGGCAGTGCTCTTGATTCTGGTGCCGGCCTGCGGCATGGCCGGCGAACAGCAATACGAACCCTTGAGCGATTCGGTACGCACCGCTCTCGCGGCTGCGGTACGCGCAGACCGCACTCCACCGGAACCGAAATTCGCCAGCCCGCTCGACCGGGCCAACTGGCTGGCCGCGATGGCGGAGCGATTGCCGCTACGCCACAAGCCGGACTACCGCACCCGCGTCGAATTCCTGAAAACCGTGCACTACGAATCCGCGCGCGCCGGCCTCGACCCGCAACTGGTGCTGGGCCTGATCACGGTCGAATCGGGTTTCAAGAAATACGCGGTGAGCAGTGCCGGGGCGCGTGGCTACATGCAGGTCATGCCGTTCTGGACCCGCCTGATCGGCAACGGCGATGTGCGCGCGCTGTTCGACATGCGCACCAACATCCGCATGGGCTGCGTGATCCTGCGCCACTACCTCGACATCGAGAAGGGCGACATGTTCATGGCGCTGGGACGCTACAACGGCAGCCGCGGGCGCGCCGAGTATCCGAACGCTGTATATGCCGCATGGAAGAACAAATGGGCTTGGGAAATCGCCAGCCCGCCAGTCAAGCCCCAAGTCGACAACGTGCCGGCGGTTGGCGTCAAGCCAACGCGTTGAATCCCATCCGATTCGAGAAACGCGCGCGGCCAGCCACGGCCGGCGCACGGCAACCCGCTGCGGGCGCTTCAACCGAGATGCTTGCCAAAAAAACGGAAGGTACGATCCCAGGCGATCTGCGCCCACGCCGGGTCGTACTGGGTGATCGGCAGGCGGCGCGGGCCCAGCGCGGTTTCGTTGGCGAACCCGTGCTGCGCAAGATAGCGGTGCCCCTCATAGGCGACACCGGCAGCGCGCAGCTTTTGCTCCAGCGGGTCCACGCTCGCGATCGGAAATGCCCCGTCCTGCGTCGCCCAATGCGCCATCAACGGTGCCTTGATCTTCGAGGCATCGACGAATTCGAGCGGTGGCAGACCGTACCATGGAACGCCGGCGTCCATCTCGGGCACCATCGTCGATGAGAGTACTGTCAGAGCCCCGCCCATGCAGAAGCCGGTGACCCCGACCTTGCCGCAACGCTTCTTCAGATACTGAACCGCGCCGCGGATATCCTGCGACGCGGCGTCGCCGAAGTTGAGTGCCGACATCAAGTGATGTGCTTCCTCGGCTTCGATGGTCGACTTGCCGCGATACAGGTCGGGGACCAGAGCCACGTAGCCGGCCGCGGCGACGCGCTCGGCGACACCGCGAATCTGATCATTCATGCCCCACCACTCCTGAATCACGACAACAGCCGGCGCGCCGGCACTCGTTGTCGGCTCGGCCAGGTAGCCCTGCACATTTTGTCCGTCCGGGCGCGCGAAGGTGATCGTAGTACCCATGTTTCATCTCCTGATCGTGTGAAATTGAGCAAAAAGCGACGGCCGGGCCATCGCGGTACCGGGGGGCGGACACCGTGCGCGGCGCCACGCACATCCCGGCGCCAGCGATGACCGTCCAATGATTATAGAGGCGTGGCGAACAGAAACACGCACCCGGTGGCGGCGGATTTCGCGCCCTTTGCATGCCGCCTCGCAAGCCGTGCCGCACTGCCAGCCTGTGTCAATCAACGCAGATGCGCCAACGGCCCGCGCGGAAAAACGGCGTCAAACGATCAGGCCCGGCGCCGTATCGCCATGGTGTCGAGCTTCATGCGTTCGCGCACCGGCAGCCCTGACACCGCCACGCAAGTTCGGGCCGGCTTGTGCGGAGAGAAACGCCGTTCGTAGACAGCATTAACGCGCGAATAATCCTGCATATCCGTCAGGTACAGCACCACCTTCACCACATCCTGCAAGCTGCAACCGGCCGCGGCGAGAATGCGTTCGGTATTGGTGATCGCCTGCTCGGTCTGCGCGATCACGTCGTCGGACACCACCTGAGCCGTGGCGGGATCGAGGCCACCCATGCCGGAGGAGAAAACCCAGTCGCCCACCGAGCTCGCATGGGAAAAAGGCCCCGGCGGATTGGGTGCATCGGGTGCTGTGTAGAGCTTGATTTCATGCATGGCGATTCCTGTCCGAAGTTGTGCGTGAAGGGCAGTGCGAACTCAAGCGACGCGCGCGACGCCGTGGCTCTTGAGCCAGTCGCGCAGCCGCCCCGCGGTGGCAAAGCCGCTGATGCGATCGGCCAGTCCACCATCACGAAACAGCAGCGTGGTCGGCAGCGAACGAATCGCGTAGCGCTCGGCCAATGCCGGGTGCATGTCGACATCGATTTTCGCCGATGCGAGCGCGTCGCCGGCTTCGGCAACCACGGCTGCCAGCATCGGCGCGAGTTGCCGGCAGATGATGCAACGCACGCCCGTGAAGGTGACAAGCACCGGCAACGCACCCGCCACCAGTGCATCGAACTCGGCCTGCGCGGTCACCGGTGCAAGCGCCGCGCGGCTCATCGCTCAGCCGCCCACGCCTCGCCGCGCTCCTTCAGGTAGCCGCCAAGGAAATCGTCCGCGCCTACGTTGAGGGCGCCGTTGATCAGATTGAAGGCGTTGCCGGTATTCACCGTTTCGAGCGCCTCGACGATTTCGCCATCGGTGACCCCGGCTGCGCGCAAGGGCACGAAATCCTCGGGCGTGATGCCGTGCGGATCGCCGTTGGCCTTGAGCGCGTATTCGAACAACGCCTGCTCCTTGACCGACAGGCCGATGCCCTGCGGGTCGAAACGCAGCGCCGCCTGTACTTCGGCATCGGACGCACCGGCGCTCTTCATCGCGGTGGCGTGGAATGACACGCAATAGTCGCAGCGATTGATCTCGGCCAAGGCAGTCATCACAGCTTCCTTGAACTTCACGCTGAGCGTGCCGGCGCCCAGCAAAGCCGACAAGCGCTTGAGGTTTGCCATGCCGAGCTGCGGAAACGCCGAATAAGCCTTGAACAGATTGGAAACCCGGCCCGGGCCGCGTATGCGCTCAAGCTCGTCGTAGAGCGCCTTGCGCTCCCCTTCTGCTTCATGCACCGGTACCAGTTCGATGAAAGGTTGCGGATGATCCTTGCGACTCCACTGCCCCATGTCGGCGCTCCTGCGTTTTGGTGCCGGCAATTGTAGCGGTGCCGGCAATTGTAGCGGTGCCGGCCACCCGGACGGTGTGTTTACGCACCAGTTGGTGAACGCGCCGCGCACTGCTGTTTCGAGTATGAAATGCCCACCAACATGAGCCGGTACACGGCCATCGCGAACAGGTATATTTCTGCTTCACAGGCTTCCACGCCATCACCTGCCCCGCCATCCGGAGCACTTCAGGAGTCAGCCATGTTCGCAGGCACCACATTCGAAGAAGCACGCACCACCCGCAAACACTATGTGCTGCCCAACGGTACCGGCTTCTTCAAGAGTGAATACATCATTTCCGACGCCGCCAACGCGCCGGCACCGCACGCCTTGCTGGTGGAGCAGAACGCGGAGCAGGTGATCCTGCCGCATTTCCATGAGCAGAACCAGTTCCAGGTCATCGTCAACGGCGGCGGCACGCTTGGCCGCAGTGAAGTCAGGCCGATCACCGTGCACTATGCCGGCGCCTACACCGGCTACGGCCCGATCACCGCGGGCAAAGAAGGCCTGTGGTACTTCACGTTGCGCCCGATGATGGACAACGGCGCCCAGTTCCTGCCGGAAAATCGCGGCAAGATGAAACCCTTGCCGAAAAAGCACTACCACTCCGACCCGCTGCCCAGCCTGACCGCAGCCGAGCTTGCCGCGCTGGCGGCCGTGAGCGTCACCACCGTGCAGCACGATGACGACGGCATGCTGGTGCAGACCATGCGCATCCCGCCTGGCGGGTCGCTGACAGCACCACCACCTGCGGACGGCGGTGGCCAGTTCTTTCTGGTGACCGCTGGCGCGGCCAGCGTAGCCGGCAAGCCCTACAGTCAGTGGAGTTGTTTCTGGGCCGCACACACCGATGCGGCGCTGGAACTTAAATCCGGCCCGGGCGGCGCCGAAGTGCTGCTGGCGCAATGCCCGCGCGCCGAGTATCAGCCGACCTTCAGTCCGGATCTGTACAAGTACCCGGATTGACGGTTCACGGCGCGAACGAGCGCCTGGTGCCGCGCACTTGAGTACACTGCGCCGACAGCTCTTGCGACAAAGGATCAAATCATGCTGCACCTCTATTTGGGAAAGGCCCTGCTGCTCGCCGCGACAGCAAGCATTGTCGCCCCGGTTGCTGCACAGGATAGCTTCCCGAGCCGTCCAATCCGTATCGTGGTGACGTTTCCTCCAGGCGGCGGCCCGGACATCATGGCGCGCATCGTTGCCGCGAAAATGAGCGGCAATATCGGTCAGCCTGTCGTAGTGGAGAATCGTGCCGGCGCCAGCGGCATCGTCGGTGCCGAACACGTTGCAAAGTCGGCGCCGGACGGCTACACGGTCATGCTGGCGACACCTGCGCCGATGACCATCGCGGGCGGCTCCGGACGCAAACTCAATTACGACCCGCTCAAGGACTTCGCCGGCGTGTCCCAAGGGGTATTGCAGACGCCGCTCCTGGTGGTGGCGCCTGGCGCTCCCTACAAGACAGTGTCCGATTTGATCGCGGCCGCCAAATCGAAGCCCGGCGTGATGAACTTCGGTTCGGCCGGTGTCGGCAACTCTCAACATCTGGCAGGTGAGCTTTTCAATCAGATGGCAGGCATCAATACCGTTCATGTGCCATACACGGGCACGGCGCTTGGGCTTAGCGCGGTAATGGCCGGGCAGATCGATTTTTACTTTTCAGACCCCTCGGCGATGCCCCTGATCCGCTCCGGAAAACTGCGCGCTCTGGCGGTCTCGACGCTCCGGCGTTCGGCCAATCTGCCAGAGGTGCCGACGGTTGCGGAATCGGGGCTGCCGGGCTACGAATACACCAATTGGTACGGCTTGGTCGTGCCGGCCAAAACACCGCGATCGGTCATTCAGTATCTGAACCGCGAATTCACGCTTGTGCTCAACACTCCCGAAATCCGCGAAAGACTGGTAGGTGCCGGCATGGATCCGGCGCCCTCAAGCCCGGAGGAACTCGACGCATTTCTGCCGCGCGACTTGGAAAAATGGGCCCGCGTGGTGCGCGCCGCGAACATCAAGTTCGACTGAGCCTGCCGTGACCTTCACCATTCTCGGATATTGCCGACGCACCGGCAAAGCCGGCTTTTGCCAGGCTACCAGCACACCGGCTGTCGGCTGGCGCTGCACCGACGTGGTGTTCGGCCGCGGCCTTGTCACTGTGCAGGCGCACGGTGACTACCGCCAGCTGCAGCTTGCAAAACAGTTGCTGGAATCCGGCCGCTCGCCAACCCAGGTGCTTGACGAGCTGCGCGCGCATGACAAGTTCTTCGAGTATCGTCAAATCGCCATCCTCGATTTCAAGGGCAATGTCGCGTTCAATACCGGCTCCAGGGCGCGCCCCTGGGCTGGCGAGATCGTGGGTACCGACCACCTTGTCAGCGGCAACGTACTGGTCGGCGGGAAGGTGGTGCAGGCGATGGCCGCGGCGTTCGAGGGCAGTGCTTCGCAGGAACTCGAAGAAAGGTTGCTGCGTGCTGTCGAAGCAGGGCGTGATGCAGGCGGGCAGGAAGAGGGCCAGACATCCTGCGCTCTGGTGGTATATGAAAAGCACAGCTTTCCCATCGTCAACCTGCGAGTCGATGTCGCCCTCGAGCCAGTAGCGGAAATGCGCAAGATATTCGACTGGTTCAAGCCACTGATACCCTATTACGTGGCACGTACCCTCGACCCGACTTCAGTCGCGCCGAAAAAAGCCATGCTGGAGAAAATGGGCCTGCCCGTCAATCCGTACGCCCCCTGACAATCCGCCAACCTACCGAGACACGAACATCATGACCTTCTGCATTGTCGCCCGTGACCCGAAAAGCGGACTTCTTGGCATCGCCCAGGCCACCAATCCCCTTTCGGTCGGCGGGCGCTGCCCCTTTATCCGCTCCAATGTGGGTGCCGTCAGCACCCAGGCCTATACCGACCCCGGCTTGGGTCCACTGGCCATCGAATTGCTGACCCTTGGCTATTCCCCCGAAAAGGTGATCAAGGAACTGGCTGAAAGCGACAAACACTTCGCCTGGCGCCAGATCGGCATCGTTGATCGACACGGCCGCGTGGCAGTGCATACCGGCTCGGAGTGCAAGACCTTCAGCAGTTCCATCAGCGGTGACGGCTATGTGGTGATGGGCAATTACCTGCTCACCGACAAGGTGGTGCCGGCGATGAACC
>JAYVWK010000464.1:0-4271 GCA_043786185.1 Burkholderiales bacterium | reverse complement strand
GCCGTCGTCGCGTGTGACCACAGTGTACTCGCCGCTCGGGCGCGCGCTGTCGCTGGCCATGAGCGGCGGCCAGTTGGCGGCGCAGGGTCCGTTGCACACCGACTTGCCGCTGCCTGCAGCATCACGGTCGAAGGTATAGAGGGTCATGCCGGTGGCACCGGTCAAGACGCCAGCGTCCATCCTGGCGGGCGCCCCGGCACAGGCTGCAATCGCAAGGCAAGCTGCAAGCGTTGCCAGAAGGCGTTGATTCATTGGATCATCTTTCGCAAGTCGGGCAAGCTGCCCGTCATGTGACAAACGGTCCGCCGGCCGGATTATTCCATCCGGCCGGTGCGAGATTGCGGCAAGCCTACTTCGGATTGGCGCGCATGTCGTCGATGGCCCGGGCCAGCGACGCGTATTCCTCGCAGCCGCGGCCGCAAATCCGCTCAAGCCGGTTCAACTGCGCCACCGCAAGTTGCATATTGCCGCGCAGCAGGTAGGCTTGGCCGACGTACTCGGTGGCGCCGCGATGCCGCGGATTGAGCTTGAGCGCGGTGCGATAGTGCTGCATCGCCGTCTCCCAGTTACCGGCATTGCGGTTGGCAAACCCTAAGTAACTCTGCACGTTGGCGTTCTCCGGATCGCGCATGGCTGCCATGGACAACAGTGCGATGGCTGTCTGCCAGTCGCGGGCTTCCACCGCGACGCGGCCGGCGGCGTAGTCGGGATCGACCACGGCATTGGGCGCTGCCTTGGGGGCGTCCTTGGAGTCTGGTTTTGGCTCGGGTTTGGGTGCCGGTTTGGGTGCCGGCCTGGGCGGCGGCGGCTCATCGGTGCCGGCAGCCAGGCCAAGGGCCGGCGTGAGGCTTAGCAAAACGGCCAAAAAGGTGACGATCGGCTTGGGTATGCGCATTTTCAAAATTCCCTTCACCATGATGCGGAACACATTGCGGTTGCAAGAAATCGCCGAAGCCTTGATGGCGTCGGCCGAGCTTGTAGCAGGACTTACGTCTCGGACACCGGGACGGATGCTTTAGACTTTACATCCAATTTCAACCAGATTGATGAAAACAAAGGATTGTTCATGTTCGGAGATACGTTCGCAGGCAAGGTGGTGCTGGTGTCGGGCGGCAGCAGCGGCATCGGATTGGGCATTGCGCAGGGGTTTCTGGCGGCCGGTGCCAAAGTGACCGTTACCGGTCTCACCGAAGGGGAGTTGGGTGAGGCGCGTGCCGCCGGCATCATCGCTGTGGCCCTGGACGTGGCCGATCTGGCGGCCTGCAAGGCGCTTGTCGGAAGTTTCAACTCGCTTGACGTGCTGATCAATTGCGCCGGCATGATCCGCCGCGCCAATGCCGAGCACGATCCGGAGGTGTTCGCCCAGGTGATTGACGTCAATCTCAACGGCACCCAACGACTGTGCGCGCTGGCGCGCCCCTTGCTCGCCAAGTCGCGCGGCGCGATCGTCAATACCGCCTCGATGCGCAGTTTTTATGGCGCGGCGGTAACGCCGGCCTACAGTGCTTCCAAGGGGGCGGTCATGCAGTTGACCAAATCGCTGGCGATCGCCTATGCCGAGGACGGCATACGCGTCAACGCGATCGCGCCGGGCTGGGTGGCGACCGCCCTGACCAAACCATTGCGCGACAACCCCGAAGCCAACAAGGCAGTACTAGATCGCACCCCGATGAAGCGTTGGGCCGACCCGGCCGATATGGCAGGTCCGGCGATGTTTCTATGCTCGCCTGCGGCGGCGTTTGTCACCGGTGTGATTCTGCCGGTGGATGGCGGCTACCTTGTGATGTAAGAGCCGGCCCGTGGGCCGCATCGACTGCGGTCGCGCAACGCGGCAAAGCGCCGAGTTTCCATGGCTTTGGATAGTGCCGGCGGTGGCGGCTCTGCGCTATGGCAGCGTGATCGGCATAGTTGCTGTGCTGACCTATTTCGGCGGCTGGCTGGCGTTTGAGGTTTTGCAACTCATCACCACCGCATTTCCCAAGAGTTATTTCCTGGGCGGGTTGATTCTGGTGCTCTTGTGCGGCCAGTTTTCGGACGTCTGGAACTCACGCCAGCGGCGCTTGCGCGCGGTCAATGCCTACCTTGACGAGCGCCTGAATTCAAGACCAAGGGCCATTTCCTGTTGCGCCTGTCGCATGAACGCCTGGAGCAGGACCTTCTGGCCAAGCCGCTGACACTGCGCGAAACGCTGGTGCGCCTGCGCGCCCTGTCGACGCTCGATCGCGGCGTGCCGCTGCCGGGTGCGGCTGAATTCCTGCAACTGCTGGCGCAAAGCTGCCAGCTGGAAGTGGCCGCCGTATTCGCCCTGCGGCGCGATGGCGCCTACGAGCGCGAACCGGTGGCCACACTCGGTCCGGCGCGCTCACTTGATCTGGCGGATTTGCTGTTGGCTTACGGTCTTGAGCAGGGCGATCTGGTGCACGTGCAAATGGCCCAGGCCGGCGCGCAGGAGTTCGATCACAGCCGCTATCTGGTGTGCGCGCGCTCGCGCCACCCGCCGTTGCGCTGGCGGCGAGGCATAGAGCCATGGCCGGCATCGGTTTCGAACTGCGGCGCCTGCTCAAGCGGGAAAACCTGCTCGGGCTGATCCAGGCCTACGGCTACGCCGGGGTCATCAGCTCGGGGCCGTGGGTGCTGTCGATCGTGGGCATCCTGATCATCGGTGTGCTCAGCTATGCGGTGGTGCTGCCGGATGTGCGGATTGTGCAGTTTCAGGTGACGGTGACCTACATCATCGCCATTTCGCCGATCCTGACCGGCGTGTTCCAGCTCGACAAGCGGCGCGTCGTGCTGTTCCTGACGGCGGCCTTCGTGGTGCTCAATTTCATCCTGACCGCGCTCACCATCCAGCTGGGGCCGGCGTACTACGGCTATGGTTTCGCGCTGGCGCTGTTGATCGTGGTGATGATCGGCGCCTACCGCCTGTCGCGCACCATGGCGCGCCTGGAGTACGAGACTTTCATGCTGCAGTGATCGGCAAGCGTGGCGACGCCGCAATGGCGTGTTGTCATGGTTCGATCTGCAGCACCAGCGGGCCCTTGCCGCGCGCGATGGCGTGCCAGCCCACGGCATAGGCGCGCCCGCGATTGTCGCGGCTGATCGATCCGTACAGCAGAACCTCTTTCAGCCCTTGCGCATCGATCGGAAACGCCGCCGCCACGCCGGTGGAGAGATCCGTCACCACCCAATCATAGCCGCGCGGACCGGCGGAGATCGCCGCGATGCTGGCCGAATCGCCCAGCGAGAACAGCGACGCGGCATAGGCTTCGCCCTTGGGATGGATCCATCCCAGGGCGCGTACCTTGCGCGCCTGGCCGGGCGCCTTGGGGTTGGGGGGAGCGATCGAATAAAGGAAGCCGCGCGCGGTCAGGAACAGGATGCGGCCATCGCGGATATAGGCAAGCCCGGTGATGCCGTGGTTGCCTTCGGGCGCTCCCTTGCCCAGGTAGGCGTCGAGCGGGGTCGCCGCGATCTCGCGCAACTCGCTGTCGAGTTCGACCAGCGCGGCTGAAAGCGCGCCATTGGCCGCGCGCCGCACGCGCGGCACAAACGCATGCCCGCGCGCATCGGCGACAAGGTTGCGTGAAATGTGGCCGCCGACCGACCCGATCAGCTTGCGTTTGGTGGTGCCGATCAGGGTGTCGTACTGGTAGAGCACATGGTCCCAGTAACCCAGGGCGTAAACGTAGCGTCCGACCCCGGCCACCGCGATCAGTGCCTCGGGCGCGGCCAGCAGGTGCTGCCATTTGCCGCTTGCGGGGTCGATGCGCCACAGGTGGCCGCCCCAGCGTGGCTGCGCCGAGCCATCCTCTTTTTCGCCTTCCTCGTCTGACGAGGCGAAATACAGCAGGCCGTCACCGGCGGCGACGATGCGCGAATGGATCTTCACCTGCCCTTCGCCCGGGCGATACCGGCCCAGGGCCTTCAACTGGTCGGTCACCGAGCCGTGGTCGCGCCAGGTGTCGCCTTCCGGGTCGAATTGGTACAGGCGTGCGCTGCCGCCGTCGCCGCTGGCCGAGAAGCCGAACCAGATGTTGCCGCGGCGGTCGCGCCCGGTGGAGCCCCAGACCGCGGTGGCGCCGGTGAAGTCGGGCGCCTGCAGGACGCGCACCTTGGGCGCGCGCAAGGGGTCGCCGGCGGGTGGTGTGAAGAGGCTGCCGGTCAGTTCCTCATAGGTAAGCGCGGGCAGCAGCAGGTCGCGCGTGCGGCCGCGCTCCTGCAGCAAAAGGGTGATGGTGCTTGCCAGCGCGATGGCGGTAACCAGCCCCAGG
>JAYVWK010000463.1:0-5536 GCA_043786185.1 Burkholderiales bacterium | reverse complement strand
CTCAAAAAGGGTGGTCGAGAGATGTTCAAGCGCTGCAGCACCAGGTGCGCCACATGCCGCGCCAGGCGCCTTCGAGCTCGCGGGTGAACGTCGGGTAATCGAGCAGCGCCGAGGCCTGCATCGCCGCGCGCAAGGTGTCACGGTAGCGCGCGATGCGGGCCGGGTCATGTGCCAGTTCGATGGCGGTGCGCACATAGGCCGCGGCATCGGCGGCGACAAGCTCCGGGTGCTTGAGGATGCGCAGAAACGCCTCGGTCTGGCGTCCGGCCATCAGTTGTTGCGACAGGGTGACCACCGGCACGCCCATCCACAACGCATCCAGCGAGGTCAGTCCGCCGCAAAACGGAAACGGGTCGAGCGCAATGTGTACTTCGGCGTATTGATCGAGGGCGTCCACATAGCGGCTCCAGCCACGCATCTCGACCCGCGTCGCGTCGATGCCGGCGGCTGACAGTGCGGCGGCCAGCGCGTCACGCCCTGAAGGATCGTCGAGCGCGCTGTACTTGAACAGCAGGCGCGCGTCCGGCAGGGCGTCGAGGATGCGTTTCCACAGCGCGAGCACTGCCGGATTGATCTTCGACAGGTTGTTGAAGCAGCCGAAGGTCAGCGGCGCCCGCGTCGGCGCCAGGCGCGGCGCGGGGCTCCCCGCCGGCGGCGTGAAGCAGAAACGGGTGGCCGGCAGGCGCCACACGGTTTCGCTGTAAAACGCGTCACAGGCCGGCGGCGAGGTGTGCGGGTCGCTGACGATGTAGTCGACTTCAGGCAGGCCGGTCGAGCCGGGATAGGCGAGCCAGGTGGCCTGTACCGGGGCCGGTTTGCGCGCCAGCACCATGAGGCGGTTGCCGGCGGTGTGCCCGGCCAGATCGACCAGTATGTCGATGCCGTCGGCGCGGATCAGTTCGGCGGCGGCCGCGGTGCTCAAAGTGTCGATCTCGCGCCAGTGATCGACGCTTAAGCGCAGGGCGCGGTTGTGGGCGTCACGAAAGGCGGTAGCGTCATAGGCGTAAATCTCGAAATTGACGCGGTCGTGCCGTGCCAGCACGCCGGCAAACAGGGTCATCGCCACATGCTCCCGGTAGTCGGGTGAAATGTAGCCGATGCGCAGGCGGCGGTCCGGGTCGCGCAAGTTGGGCCAGGTCCTGTAGTGCTCCGCACCGGCGAACAGGCGCATCATTTCGCCGCGCTTGCGCGTGTTGTCGACGGCGTTCAGGCGGTGGTCGTAGTCGGCTGCGCTGATGGCCGAGGAGATTGCCGGCAGATGCTCAGGGTATAAGCGCACCACCGTCTCGTAGTGAGCAGCGGCGTCGCGGATACGGCCCAATGAGTTGAGGCAGTTCGCCAGGTTGATATTGGCGTCAAGCTCCTGCGGTGCCGCCGCATGCAACTGTCTGAACAGGACCAGCGCCTCGGTATGGCGTGCGCGCCGGCTCAGGGCGTCGCCCAGGAACAGGCGGGCGTTGTGCAGCGACGCCGGAGGAACGTCGCGCAAATCCAGGGCCTGGCGGAACAGATCGATCGCCGCGTCGAACTCGGCCACCAGCAGCGTGGCTTGGGCCTTGCGGTAATGCATGGTGCCAAGCTCGGTGAGCGCCGATGCGTCGTCGGGCCGCAACCGGGTGAAGCGCAGGCCGGCGCCGATGGCAGCGTCGAATTGACGCAATTCAAGACGCGCGCGGCCGAGATTGAAAAGGGCCGGGAAATGTTCGGGTGCGCGCGCCACTGCCGCATCGAAGGCATCCGCTGCGGCGGCCACCTGCGACTGCGTTGCCAGCGCGTTGCCGAGGTTGAACCAGAACAGGTGGGGTGAGGGATCCTGCGCGATGGCGCGCCGCAGCAGCGCCTCGGCTTCGGGCGCCCGGTTCTGTGCCAGCCGAACCACGGCCAGGAGGCTTATCGCACGCGCATGCTCGGGGGCGGCCTCCAGGACGCTGCCGAATGCGCGCTCGGCTGCAAGCAGATCGCCACTTTCGTAGTGGCCCATACCGGCTTCTAGCTGCTCCATAGCCGCGGCCTCTACCGCTGAGGGGCGCGGCGGCTTGGCGGCGAGGCCCAACAGCGTGCGCAGCGACACGGCCTGCCTACACGGACGCTACCAAGGCAAGCAATTGGGCGAATACCTTGGGACTACCGGCCACGATTTCACCGCTTTCGAGATAGTCGCCTTCGCCGGCGAAGTCGCCCACCAGTCCGCCGGCTTCCTGTACCAGGAGCGCACCAGCCGCCATGTCCCAGGGCGCCAGTCCCATTTCCCAGAACCCGTCAAAACGGCCGGCCGCCACGTAGGCCAGGTCAAGCGCGGCCGCGCCCGGGCGCCGGATGCCGGCGCAGTTGAGGGTGACCTTGCGAAACATTGCGATGTAGCGCTCCAGCAGGTCGATCTTGGAGAAAGGGAAGCCGGTACCGATCAAGGCGTCGTTGATGCGGTCACGCTTGCCCACGCGCATGCGCTTGTCGTTCAAGTAGGCGCCGGCACCGCGGGTGGCGGTGAAGAGCTCGTTCTTGACCGGATCGAATACCACGCCCTGGGTCATCACACCCTTGTGCTTCAACCCGATCGATACCGCGAACTGCGGCACGCCATGGATGAAATTGGTGGTGCCGTCGAGCGGATCGATGATCCATACGAACTCGCCCTGCGAACCCTTGGAGGCGCCGGACTCCTCGGCGAGAATCGAATGATTGGGGTAGGCTTCGTGCAGAACCGCGATGATGGCGGCTTCGGCCGCGCGGTCGACTTCGGTGACGAAATCGTTCTGGCGTTTCGACTCCACCTTGAGCAGGTCGACATCGCGCGATGCGCGACTGATGATGTTGCCGGCCTTGCGCGCGGCTTTCACCGCCGTGTTGAGCATCGGGTGCATGTTGAACGCCTTGTGCCGCAAGCGGCTTGTTGTTCCACAAAGACGGCGATTTTAGCTGACCATGCACGTAGCTCCCGACCCGCTTGCCAATATCCGCTTCGTGCTGATCGAAACCAGCCATCCCGGCAACGTCGGCGCGGCGGCGCGCGCGATCAAGACCATGGGCTTGAAGGCTTTGGCGCTGGTGGCGCCGCGCTGCCAGCTGGATGCCACCGCGCATGCCATGGCGGCCGGCGCCGACGACGTGCTGGCCGCCGCGACCAGGGTGGAGTCGCTCGATTTGGTGCTGGCCGACTGCACCTATGCGGTGGCAGCCACCGCACGTCCGCGTGACTTGGGGCCCGAGGTGTTCGATGCGCGCGGCGCGGCGCAAGCCCTGATACGCGAGGCGGCGCGCGGCCCGGTGGCGCTGGTGTTCGGCAACGAGACCTCAGGCTTGTCCAATGAAGACCTGCGGCGCTGCCATGCGCTGGCGCATATTCCGGTCAATCCGCATTTTTCATCGCTCAACCTGGCAGCCGCGGTGCAGGTATTCGCCTACGAGCTGCGCATGGCGATGGGCGCGGCCATACCCGGCCCGGCTGGCGCTGTCGATCCGCCGGCCACCGGAGGCGAACTCGAGCAGTTGTTCGCGCACGCCGAACGCGCGTTGGCGGACATCGGCTTTCACGACCCGGCCAATCCGAAGCGCCTGATGCCACGCCTGCGGCGTCTGGCCGCGCGGGCGCGCCTGGAACATGAAGAGGTGAAGATACTGCGCGGCATGCTGACCTGGGCGGCACGCGCCCGCCAATCCGGCGGCAAGCCGTGAGCTCACGGTTTGGCGGGGCCCGGAGGCACCTGTGCAGGCGGGACTTCGGCACCGGTGACGGCGTCCGCCCCCTCGGCGCCCGGCACAAGCGAGGCGTCGGCCACCGTCTGGCTGCGATTGGTCTTGAGCAATTCCGCCATGCGCTGCTCAGGCGTCAGCGCGTGCATGCGCTGGGTGGCCGCCATTCCGCCCAGGCGCCGTGTTTCGTCCACCCCGAGGGTCGCCATGCGCTGCGACAGGGTCATCGACTGCAGGCGCTGGGTGATCGAAAGCGAGCCGTCCGGCCAACTGGCGAGCGCCGCTGCGCCGGGCGGCGTCGGGCGCAAATCGGCTTCAAACGCCCAGAACTTTTCTCGTCCGACCAGCAGCAGGTAACGGTGCTCGCCGGGGCGTCCGGCCTGAATGCTGACGATTCTGCCATGCGAGCCCTTGGCAAAGCCCTGCACATCCCGTTGCAGGTATATCTCCTGGCCGGCGATGTAATTCGGGTTCGCGCCGCGCAACAGCGCCATGCGGGTGGTCTTGAACAAGTCCTTGTCTTGCGCCATGGCTAAAAGGGTACCGCATAAACCGCATGCCGTGGTCGTGGCGCAGCGACGCCGTCTGGCGTGTCGGGGTGTGCTCGCGGTATTGGCCGCTGCCTGCCTCGGGCGTGAGGGCTTAGCCCAAGACGTCGCGCCGCAGGCGGCGCTGCTGCTGGCCACGCCGAACCTGCGGGGATCCATGTTCGAACGCAGCGTAGTGGTGGTGGCGCAGGCTGCGGACGGCAGCACTATCGGCCTGATCCTCAACCGGCCTGGCGATGGCGTGGCGCCGGCGGAGTTTGCGCACCCGGACGGCGGGGCCGTGGAACTCAAGGTGTATCAGGGCGGGCCGCTGGCGCCACGGGCGTTTTTCGCCCTGGGTGAAGGCGGTGCAGTGGTGAGCGGCGCGTTCGCGATCTCCGCCGGCATACAACTGGCTGCCGGTACTGCCGCGGCACAGCGGCTGTTCAGCGCCGCCGGCGCTGGCCGCCGCAAACTGTTTCGCGGCTATGCTGGATGGGCCGAAGGGCAGCTTGCGCAGGAAATCAATAGCGGCTTCTGGAGTGTGCGGCCAGTAGTGGCGGATGTACTGTTCGATAGTGCGTCGCAAGGCCTGTGGGAGCGATTGGCGGCTCCCGGACGCGCAGTGCGGGGGGCGCCCGCAGCGGCAGCCCGGCCAGCGCCAGCCTGAATGCGCTAGCGCCAGTGTCGCGCGGCGCCTACAGGCTCGGTCGTGAGCGCATGTACTGCTGGCGATCAATTGATTTGACGTCGACCTCGCGCATGTTGGAGCCCTGCAGGACGTTGAGCCGGATCGCGGTGCCAGGCCGCCCGGCGGCCCACAGCTTGCCGTAAAACTCTTCCAGCGAAGCGACTTTCTCGCCACCGATCGCCAGGATGATGTCGCCGGTCTTGAGGCCCGCCGCCGCTGCCGGGCTGTCTTCCTGCACCCGGATCACGAACAGCCGGCCTTCAACTTCCTGGGTCGACAGGCCGATCCACGGGCGCTGGGTCTCGCTGGCACGGCCGTTGGCGGCGATGCTGCTGATGATCGGCTTGACCAGGTCGATTGGCACGAACATGTTGCCCGGCAAGCGCCGGTTGGGCACGGCCGCGTCGGCCACGATCAGTGAGCCGATGCCAACCAGTTTGCCTTCGCGATTGATCAGCGCCGCACCGGAATGGTCGCCGCGTGGCGGCACGGTGAAGATCGCGTCGTCGATCAGGTATTCCCAATAGCCGGCGAAGCGGCGCTTGGAGGCGACCGTTGCCAATGAGGCGTTCTCCCTGCCTCCATGCGTGGCGAAAATCAACTTTTCATACTCGGCGACATCCTTCGA
>JAYVWK010000462.1:0-2508 GCA_043786185.1 Burkholderiales bacterium | reverse complement strand
GCACTCGGGGTGAACACCTTGCGCATCGGACCGCAGATCGACCCGGGGGTGCCCTGGACCGTCGCGGGCGGCGAGCCGGCGATCGCGCTGGCGCTCAAGTCAGGCAATTTCGGCACACCCGATTTTTTCGTCAAGGCGCTGGAGCAGATCGCGTGAGCGCGGAAGCCTGCGCCCGCGAAGAGATTTGCCGCGTTGCACGATCGATGTTCGACCGCGGCCTGACGCATGGCTCAACCGGCAACATCAGCGTGCGCCTGGAAGACGGCTGGCTGCTCACGCCGACCGGCTCATCCCTGGGCGCCCTGGATCCTGCGCGCTTGTCCAAGCTTGACTGGCAAGGCGCCCTGATTTCCGGCGACAAACCGTCCAAGGAAAGCTTCCTGCACCTGGCGATGTACGAGGAGCGCGCCCGCGCAAACGCCAACGCGGTGATTCACCTGCACTCCACCCATTCGGTAGCAGTCTCGGTGCTGGCCGATATCGATCCGGCGGACGTGCTGCCGCCAATCACCGCCTACTACGTGATGCGTGTCGGCAGCCTGCCCCTGGTGCCGTATTTCGCGCCCGGCGATTTGCAGCTGGCCGATGCGGTGCGCCGTTTCGCGGGCAAACACCATGCCTTGCTGCTGGCCAACCACGGCCCGGTGGTGGCCGGCACCTCGCTGGCCGCAGCGGCGGACGCCACCGAGGAGCTTGAAGAGACCGCAAAGCTCTTTTTGCTGTTGCAAGGCAGACGCATCCGCGCGCTTGATGCCGCACAGGTGGCTGCGCTGCGCGCCAGTCACCCGACCTGAGTTCGCACTTTATTGGAAATACCATGCCGAAATTCGCTGCCAACCTTTCTATGATGTACCAGGAACATCCGTTCCTCGAGCGCTTTGGCGCCGCCGCCGCAGATGGATTCAAGGGGGTCGAGTTCCTGTTTCCCTACGAGTTCTCGCCCACCGACATCAAGGAGCGCCTCGACCGGCATGGCCTGACCCAGGTGCTGTTCAACTGCCCGCCCGGCGACTGGGCAAAAGGCGAACGCGGGCTTGCTTCGTTGCCGGGTCGCGAGGACGAGTTCAAAAGCTCGTTTGCGAAGGCGCTGTCTTATGTCGACGTGCTGGGCAACCGGCGCCTGCATGTCATGGCCGGGCTGATGCAGCCAAGCAGAACCCGCGAGGAACACCGCGCCACCTACGTCAAGAACCTGGCTTGGGCGGCGGAGCAGATCGGCGCACGCGACCTCGTGCTGGTGATCGAGCCAATCAATACACGGGACATTCCCGGCTTTTTCCTGAATCGGCAGGACGAGGCGCACGCGATCTGTGCGGCGACCGGAAGTGCAAGGGTGAAGGTGCAGATGGACTTCTACCATTGCCAGATCGTCGAGGGTGATCTGGCAATCAAGCTGCGCCAGTATTTCACGGGCGTGGGGCATATCCAGATCGCCGGCGTACCCGAGCGGCACGAGCCGGACTTGGGCGAAATCAACTATCCCTATCTGTTCGCCCTGATCGATGAACTTGGTTACGACGGCTGGGTCTCCGGCGAGTACCGACCGCGCGGCAACACCAGCGCCGGCCTCGGATGGCTCAAACCCTATTTGAGCTGAGTAAAAATCGAGAGGCTCGCGGCCCAGGGCATCCTCACCTGAATTGCAGTGCGCCACAATTGATGGTGGCGGCCTGCCAGCCGCAAAAAAGGTCTCGAGCCAGGCCGCGCTTGCCGCCAAATCAGCGGCGCCTGCGGACCAGCCGCGTTCCGGCGCAAGCCCGCGATGAGCTTACTGGGCATTACAATCAAACGCGGTTTCCAGATCAGAAGCCGCAACTATCGACGCTTGCTATTTTCGGCCCGACTTGGCGATCGCAGCATCGAAATGCGGACACTCTTTCGGAGACAAACATGACAACAGGGTATTTTATCACCGGTGCATCCGGGTTCATCGGCAAGCGCCTGGTCAAGACGATTCTCGCCCGCGCAGATACTGTGGTCTATTTCCTGTCACGTGCGAGCGGCATGAAAGGCGAGAAACAGCGCGCCGCACTACTCGAATACTGGGGGGTCGACGACATGCGGGCGATCGCCGTCACCGGCGACCTGACCCAGCCCGAACTGGGTGTGGCGGCTACGGATCGCAAGAAACTCACGGGCAAGATCGCGCATTTCGCCCATCTGGCGGCGATCTATGACCTGAAGGCGAGCGCCGAGGAACAGCAGGCGGGCAACATCGACGGCACCCGCAATGCGGTGCAGTTCGCCAATGCCATCAAGGCCGGGCGCTTTCACCATGTCTCCTCGATCGCCGCCGCCGGTCTCTATGAGGGCGTGTGGCGAGAAGACATGTTCGATGAAGCGGAGAACCTGGAACACGCGTATTTCGCCACCAAGCACGAATCCGAGGCGATCGCGCGCAAGGAGTGCGCCATGCCCTGGCGGGTTTATCGCCCCGGCCTGGTGGTCGGCGACACGACCACCGGCGAGATGGACAAGATCGACGGGCCGTACTATTTCTTCAAGCTG
>JAYVWK010000461.1:0-4681 GCA_043786185.1 Burkholderiales bacterium | reverse complement strand
CGCCTGGTGTGCTCCTGCCTGGTGCTGGGGGTGGAAGCCCAGGGCTGTGCGGTAAGCACCATCGAAGGCATGGCGAAGGGCGATCACCTGCATGTGCTGCAGCGCAAGTTCCTGGAGCATGCGGCCCTGCAATGCGGCATCTGCACGCCGGGCTTCCTGGTGGCGGCGCGTTCGCTGCTGGAACGCAATCCTGATCCGACTGAAGAAGAAGTGCGTTACTGGTTGGCGGGCAACCTGTGCCGCTGTACCGGTTATCAGAAAATCATCGAAGCGGTGCTGGATGCCGCGCGCGAAATGCGGGGGGCCTGACCATGCTGACCAGAACCAACAACGCCGACCAGCAGCTCAAAGTCATAGGCACCCGTCCGGTGCGTCCGGACGGCGAAGCCAAGGTCACCGGCCAGGCCCGCTACGGCGCGGACTATTCCGCACCGGGCATGCTGTGGGCGAAGATCCTGCGCTCGCCGCATGCCCATGCGCGCATCCGCGCGATCGACGCCTCGGCCGCGCTGGCACTGCCCGGCGTCAAGGCGGTTGTGACCGGCGCCGACTTCAAGGAGCAGCCCTTCGAGTATGTCGGGCCGGAGCGCGTCGCGGTCAATTACTGGCACATGACGCGCAACGTGATGGCGCGCGAGAAAGCGCTTTACGAGGGGCACGCGGTGGCGGCAGTGGCGGCGATCAGCCCGGCGGTGGCCGAGGCGGCCTTGCAACTGATCAAGGTGGACTATGAAGTGTTGCCGCATGTGATCGATGTCGACGCGGCGATGCAGCCGGACGCGCCCCTGCTGTTCGACGACATGCTCACGCGCGGCATCGAACCGGCACCGACCAAGCCATCCAACATTTCCAAGCGTATCGAGTTCAAGGTAGGTGACGTCGAGGCAGGTTTCGCCGCGGCCGATGCGGTGGTGGAAATGAGTTTCAAGACCGCCGCGGTGCACCAGGGCTACATCGAACCGCATGCCTGCCTGGCGCGCATCGGTGCCGATGGCCAGGGCGAGCTGTGGTCGGCCAGCCAGGGCCATTTCGTGGTGCGCGCCTATACCGCGAAACTGCTCGGCATGGAGATCGGCGATCTGCTGGTGCATCCGGCGGAAATCGGCGGCGGCTTCGGCGGCAAGACCGTGGTGTATGTCGAACCGGTGGCTGCCGCCCTGTCGAAGAAGACCGGGCACCCGGTGAAAATCATGATGAGCCGCGAAGACGTGTTCAAGGCGACCGGGCCTACTTCCGGCGCCTCGATGACGGTCAAGATCGGCGTCACCAGGGACGGCAAGATCGTTGCCGGCTTTGGGCTCTTCAAGTTCCAGGCCGGCGCCTTTCCGGGCTCGCCGGTGATGAATGCCTGCATGTGCGCCTTCGCGCCCTATGACATCGCCAACGTCAACACCGTCGGCTACGACGTGGTGTCGAACCGGCCGAAGTCGGCGGCCTATCGCGCCCCCGGCTCGCCGATATCCGCTTTCGCGGTGGAAAGCGTGCTTGACATCCTGGCCGCCAAGATCGGCATGGACCCCTTGCAATTGCGCCTGAAGAATGCCGCGCGGGCCGGAACGCCCACCGCCTATGGTCCCAAGCATGCGCATGACGGCTATGCCGAAACCATCCAGGCCCTGCAACTGCACCCTGCCTACAAAGCGCCACTGGGCAAGAACCAGGGGCGTGGCGTGGCCTCCGGCTTCTGGTTCAACGGCGGCGGTGAATCGGCCGCCACCGTGCATGTGAATGAAGACGGCACCGTGGTGATCGCAACCGGCAGCATGGATATCGGTGGTTCGCGCGCCTCGATGGCGATGATGGCCGCCGAGACGCTCGGCGTACCTTACGAGAAGGTACGCTCGATCGTCGCCGATACCGGCTCGGTCGGCTCCAACCATGTCACCGGCGGCTCGCGCGTGACCTTCGCCACCGGCATGGCGGTGGTCGATGCCTGCAACAAGGTGATCGACGACCTGCGCGGCCGCGCCGCGCTGATCTGGGATGTGGATGTGGCGGGCGTGGTGTGGGAAGACGGCTGCGCGCGGCCGGCGAGCGCTGCGGTGGGCGATCTCAAGCCCCTGTCGCTGGCGGCGATTGCCGCCAAGCGCGGCGTCACCGGCGGGCCGATCGTGGCCGAAGCCGCGGTCAACGCCGGCGGCATGGCGCCCGGTTTCGCCACCCAGTTTTGCGATGTCGAAGTCGATCCGGAAACCGGGGCGGTGAAGATCCTGCGTTTCGTCGCCGCGCAAGATGTCGGCCGCGCGATTCATCCGAGCTATGTCGAAGGGCAGATCCAGGGCGGGGTGGTGCAGGGCATCGGCTGGGCCTTGAACGAGGAATACATCTACAACGCCGCCGGGCGGCTGGCCAATGCCGGCTTCCTCGACTACCGCATTCCGGTGGCCTCCGACCTGCCCAATATTGACGTGGTGTTGGTCGAGGTGCCGAACCCCAACCATCCGTTCGGCGTCAAGGGCGTGGGCGAGGTCAACATCGTGCCGGTGATGGCGGCCATCGCCAACGCGATCCAGCAGGCCACCGGACGGCGCCTGACCGAGCTGCCGATGTCGCCCCCCAGGGTGCTGGCGGCAATCGATGCGGGCGCCTGAACATGCCGCCCGCGGCGCCGGCGCGGGTGGTGCTCACCACCGGCTTCAGTCAGCGCTACACGGGCGGCGTGAAGGAGTTCGCCATTGCGGCGGCCAACCTGCGCGGGATTCTCAAGGCCATGGAAGCCCGCTTTCCCGGCCTCGGTGAAATTCTCGAGGAGGAGACCTCGGTGGCCATCGACGGCGAGATTCACGAGTTGCTCTACAGTCAGCCGATCCGGCCGGGTTGCGAGGTGTTCTTCATTCCGCGCATCGAGGGTGGCTGAGCGTAGCCGCCTGTTAGGCGAGACGCGCCACCCCGTGCGCGCAGGGCGTCATGACGGCAATTGCGCGATGTTCCGCGGGTCGGCCTTCTGCTGCCCGCGCTCCACCTTGAGCACCAGTTCGGTGAGCGCCCAATTGAGCGGCGCCTGCATGCCGATCGAGCGGGCGGTTTGCACCACGAAGCCGTTCATGAACTCGATTTCCGTGCGCCGGCCCTTCGCCATGTCCTGGCCCATCGATGCGACCTGGGTATCGGAGCGTTTTTTCGACTGCGCCAGCAGGGTTTCCTCGAGCGTCGCCAGCACAGCGGCATCGCCTGCGGCGGCGCGCACGAAGCGCTCGGGATCGAGGCCGACCACCGGTTCGAGGGCGTAGCCGGCGGCCTGGCCGATACGTATCGCTTCGCCCGCTAAGCGGATCAGGATGCGCCGGTGTGGTTCGGAGCGCATCACATCGTTGCCCAGCATGCCGGTTAAGGCCGACATGCCGTTTTCCATGCAGTTGGCGGCCAGCTTGGACCAGCGTTCGCCCCACAGGTTGGCGCTGGCGCGGGCGCTGTCGGCGGTTTCCAGGATCTGCGCGATCTGTTGCGCGCGCGCAGTGATGCGGCCATGCGCCTCGCCGACACGAAACACCGTGTAGTCGGGGCCGCCCTTGGCGACGCCACGGTGCACATGACCCGGCTCGTAGAGCTCGACCATGATCTTGCTGGCGATGCAGCCCAACGTGCGGCCCCAGCCCACGACACCGGCTAAGCGTTCGTCATTCATGCAGTTCTGCAGCGATACCGCGCAGCCATCGGCCGCGAGATACGGCCGGATCAGCATGGCTGCCCATTCCGTGTCATACGATTTCGGGCAGATGAATGCGATGTCGAACCTCTCCTCGCGCATCAACTGCGGCACATCGCAGATGTGCAAGGCGCGCACCGGCGTGGTGAACGCTTCTTCAGGCGTGGTGCCGGTGATCGAGAGCCCGTGGGCGCGCATCTGCTCCACATGGGCCGGCCAGTGGTCGATCAATACCGGTTCGAGTCCGGCGCGCGCCATGTGCGCCCCGACATAGGCGCCTACGGCGCCCGCCGACACTATTGCGATGCGTTGTTTCTTCATGCTTCGATGCCCAATGTGGTTGATGATTGTGGAGTCGGTGGCAAGGATAAGCCGTTTGCCACGCCTTGGTTGGCAACCGGATCAACTATTCCGGCGTGATGCCCGCGTCACTCACCTTGCGCCCCCATATCTCAAGCTGCCGCCTGACCAGCGCGCTGAAGGTCGCCGCATCCGACGGTGTCGGCTCGGCACCGGCGGCCTGGATGCGCTCACGCACCTCGCTCTTGGCCAGCACCTGTTGCAGGGTGGCCGACAGCTTGTCGGTGACCTCGCGCGGCAGGCCTGCGGGACCGAACAGCCCGGTCCAGGCCGCCAGGTCGAAATCGCGCAGGCCCAGGGTTTCCTCGATGGTGGGCAAGTCGGGCGCCAGGCTGCTGCGTTTCGAGGTCGTCACGCCGAGCGCGCGCAGCTTGCCTGACTGCAGGTGCGGGCGCGCCGAGGCCAGGTCTACCACCAGAAACTGCGCCTGGCCGCCGATCACGTCCGTCAGTGCCGCAGGGCTGCTCTTGTAGGGCACGCCTACCGCATCGAGCTTCAGCAAGCGGCTCAATGCCGCGGCCGGAATCTGCACCGTTGGCGTGCCGTAAGCGTAGAACAGCTTGCCCTTGTTGGCAGTGGCATAGGTGACGAATTCCTGCGGTGTGCGCACCGGAATGGCGGTGTTGACCGCGAGGATGAAGGGAAAGTAGGCGATGCCGCCGATCGGGGTGAAAT
>JAYVWK010000460.1:0-3690 GCA_043786185.1 Burkholderiales bacterium | reverse complement strand
TTCGCAGGAGAGCGGCGCTCAGGCGGCCTTCTTGGGTGGTGCGCTGAACGCCCCAGCGGTCTTGAGCGAGGACACCCGGGCGGCGTCGTAGCCCAGAACGCTGGTCAGCACTTCGTCGGTGTGCTCGCCCAAGAGCGGCGAGCGCTCGATCTTCGCCGGCGATGCCGAAAGCTTGATCGGCATGCCGACATTCCACCATTTGCCGCGCTGCGGATGGTCAAGCTCGACATACATGTCGCGCCCGAGTACATGCTCATCCGTGGCCAGGTCCTGGGTCGACATGATCGGGCCGCAGGGCACGTCAAGGGTGTTCAGGATCGCCATGAACTCGCGCTTGGTGTAGTTCTCGGCGAACTTGTTGATCAAGGTCCACATCAGCTGTTGATTCTTGCGACGCTCGCCGATGGTTGCGAACTGCGCGTCGGTCGCCAGATCGGGGATGCCGACATCCGCGCCCATGCGCTTGGCCAGCGCCACCCAGACCGCCTCCTGCACCACCACATAGATCCAGTCATTGGCGCCATGCGGTTTGCAGTGAATCGCGTTGCCGAGTTGGCCACCGCCGGAATCATTGCCGGCACGCGGCACATCATGCATCGCCTGATAGGTCGGTACCGAGTATTCCGGCAATGCACCGTGTGTCAGGCGCTGGTGGTCACGAAACTTCACACGGCACAGGTTCATCACGCCATCCATCATCGCCACTTCGACGTACTGGCCAAGGCCGGTGCGATTGGCCTGGTGCAAGGCCCCCAGAAGCCCTATCGCCAGGTGCAGCCCGGTGCCGGAATCGCCAATCTGCGCACCGGTAACAAATGGCGGGCCATCAGGCACGCCGGTGGTACTCATTGCACCACCCATCGCCTGCGCGACATTCTCATAGGCCTTGAATTCGGCATACGGCCCGCTGGAGCCAAAACCCTTGATCGAGCCCATCACGATCTTCGGATTGATCTGGTGAATCTTCTCCCAGGTGAAACCCAGGCGGTCGAGCACGCCGGGACCGAAGTTCTCCATGACGATGTCGCACTGCTTGACTAAGTCGACGAACACCGACTTACCCTCGGCCGACTTCATGTTCACCGTGATCGAGCGCTTGTTGCAGTTGAGCATGGTGAAATACAGGCTGTCGGCACCGGGCACATCGCGCAACTGCCCGCGTGTCGCATCCCCCTGCGGCGGCTCGAACTTGATGACATCCGCCCCCATCCAGGCCAGCAATTGCGAGCAGGTCGGGCCCGCCTGCACGTGGGTCATGTCAAGAATGCGGACACCTTTGAGAGCTTCCATGAATCAGTCCAATGGTTGTGTGGCAATAGGGGATTCTAGAACGCAACCACAAGTAACGTATCGTGGGGCGCAATTCGGTCAAGGGAGAACTATAGGAATCCGGCACGCCCTGCGCATTGATTGAAGTCAAAACGGCACGCCGACCGGATCGGCCGCACAGCCGGACCCGCGCTCATCAGGCGCCGCCGGGGTGTCGCATATAATTCCCGACTTCAGTCGTGCAAATCGAGCTTTCCGGCCTCACCCACGGGCCGCTGCCATGACCAGCATCGCGTCTCACCCCCAGCGCAACAGCATCCGCGTCCAGTTGCGCCAGAATTTGACCCTGCGCAAGCTGGGCTCCGGATATTGGGAAGAGCTTGAGCCCAAGCTTGAAATCGTCGAGTACAGCAAGGGGGCGATGCTGGTCACCCAGGGATCGACCGAGATGGAGCAGTTTTTCATCCTCGAAGGTATTCTCAAGCGCGTGGTCGGCAACTCGGAAGGCAAGGAAATGATCCTCCGCCTGGCCGCCGAAACCGAGATGGATACCAGCTATGCCGCCTGGCGCCTGAATACGCCGACGCCCTACAGCATTGTCGCGCTGACCAATTGCAGGGTGGCGCGGCTGCCGATGGAAACCTGGGTCGAGTTTCTCGAACATCACGACGAAGTCAAGGAATCGTTCGAATACGAGGTGATGCGCCTGATGTCGGAAGTCATGGCACATACCATCACCCTGCATTTGCTCGATGCGCCGGGCCGGCTTGCACGCTTTGCGCGCAAGCACTCCGAATTGGCTGACAGGATTCCGAAAAAGGAACTGGCCGCCTACCTCAACATCACCCCGGAGACGCTGAGCCGGGTGAAACTCAGGAAGGCACCCGCCTAGCAGCCTGGGTGCGGTGCAGGGAAATCATGCAGCGCGCATGCGTGCCTTAAGCGCGACAACCATTGGCCAGGCCAGCAAGGCCAGCGACAAGCCGGTAATGCCACCCACCAGGCCATTGGCAAAAAGAATGCTCATGTCGCCCTGCGACATGAGCATCGACTGGCGGAACGACTCCTCGGCACGATCCCCCAGAACGATCGCCAGCACCAGCGGTGCCAAGGGGTAGTCAAGCTTCTTGAACGCGTAACCGAGAATGCCGAAAATAACCATCAGGTAGACGTCGAACAGCGACTGATGGACCGTGAATGCTCCTATCGCGCAGATCACCAGTATTACCGGCGCGATGATCGCGAACGGAATGCGCAGGATCGCGGCGAACAGCGGCACGCAGGTGAGCACCACGATCAATCCGGCGATATTGCCCAGATACATGCTGGCGATCAGGCCCCAGACAAAATCCTTTTGCTCGGTAAACAGCAAGGGGCCCGGCTGCAAGCCCCAGATCAAGAGGCCGCCCAGCAGCACCGCCGCGGTGGGCGACCCGGGCACGCCAAGGGTCAGCATCGGCAACAACGCACTGGTGCCTGCCGCGTGTGCCGCGGTTTCCGGCGCCACCACGCCTTCGATCTGCGGATTGTCGGTACTGCCGAAATGCTTGCCGTTGGCCGACACCCGCTGCGCGATGCCGTAGCTCATGAAGGACGCCGGCGTGGCGCCACCGGGCACGATTCCCATGAAACAACCGACCACGCTGGAACGCAGGCTGGTCAGCCAGTAGCGCGGCAATTCTTTCCAGGTCTCGATCACCACCTTCATGTCGATTTTGGCCTTGGTGCCCTTGAATTCCAGCCCCTCCTCCAGCGTTTGCAGGATCTCGCTGATGCCGAACAGGCCGATGACGGCGATCAGAAAGTCGAAGCCCTTGAGTAATTCGGTAAAGCCGAAGGTCAGGCGCAGGGCGCCGGTCACAGTATCCTGGCCCACCGCAGCCAGAGCGAACCCCAACATCATCGCAACCACGGTCTTCATCGGATTGCCTTTGCTCATGCCGATGAACGCACAGAAGGTCAGCAAATACACCGAGAAGAATTCCGGCGGTCCAAACTTGAGCGCGAAGCGCGCCACCAGCGGTGACAGGAAGGTGATCAGCACTACCGCGAACAAGGCACCGATAAACGACGAAGTGAAAGCCGCGGTCAACGCATGGCCAGCCCGCCCCTTCTGTGCCAGCGGATAGCCATCGAACGTGGTCGCCACCGACCACGGTTCGCCCGGGATATTGAAGAGGATCGAGGTGATCGCCCCGCCGAACAAGGCGCCCCAGTAGATGCACGAGAGCATGATGATGGCCGAGGTCGGCGGCATCGAAAACGTCAAGGGCAAGAGTATGGCCACGCCATTGGCGCCGCCCAGCCCGGGCAGTACACCGATAACCACGCCGAGCACCACGCCGATCAACATCAGGAACAGATTGAAAGGCGTGAGCGCGATCGAAAACCCGTGCATCAGGGAGTTGATCTCATCCATGG
>JAYVWK010000459.1:0-7143 GCA_043786185.1 Burkholderiales bacterium | reverse complement strand
CCGACGAAATTCACATCAGCAGACCGAAAAGTGGAAAATATTTCGTCGCCGATGAATGAACGCAACAAATAGAGCTCGGCGTGCGCAAAAAATGGGCCGCCGATTTTTTAAAACAGGGGTTTTCGGTCAGGCACTAGCTAACTTTCGCCGGAAAGCCTGCGCACTCTGGGGCCAACACCGAACGGTATTATGAGCAGTGGCTGAGCCTGCGCCGCCTGCGCCTTTCGCTTCCGAAGAAGGTGGTCTGGAAGCAGGTTGCCGGTCGAGACTACCTGTACATTCAGCTTGCCGGCGAGCGTGAACCAAAAAGCAAAGGCCCGCGCAATGCAGATTCCGAGGGACAGTATGCGGCGTTCAGCGCCGCGATGCTCGACACGGAAGCCAAACTGCAAGGGGTCGAGACAAGCCTTGCCGAATGCATGGCGCGGCACAAGGCGCTGCGGCTGTTGGCGCTGCCGGGCGAAATCCTGCGCGAGCCTGCTCGTCGTCGGCACCAACGCCTTCGCTGCCTACGAGATCGAAGCAGGCCAACGCTTCGCTGCCGGCCTTGATGAAACCGAGGGCTTCGACATGGCCTGGCTCGGTCATCCGGAACCGCTGCTCCAGGGTGGCACGCGCCAACCGCTGCTTTCCGCACTGCGCTCGGTGGACGCCAGCTTCGATCTCAATCATCGCAGGCCCTATCAGGCGATCAACCGCAAGGGCTATGAAGTTGAATTGCTGGCCGCGCCCTCGGTGCTAACGTCGCTGCACGCGTTGGCGACGGTGCATCAGCGACGCACATGCTTGTCCGCTGAGGCGCGATGCAGGCCGTTCGCGAGTCAAGGGCACACGCATCAGGTCGGTAAGAAAGTTACCGGATTTGTTGCGTTGCAATATTATTGCTTGACATAGTTCAATCGATTGATTTAAAGTTCAAACGATTGATTTCTTCTTGCCGACGCCAATGAACGCCATCCCCGGTCAAGCCTGGTCCCGTACAGAAGACGAGCACCCGCGCAATAAGTTAGTGCTCGCTGCACTTAAACTCTTTGCTGAGAAAGGCTTTGGCGGCGCCTCGACGCGCGATATCGCGGACGCAGCAGGTGCCAACGTATCGGCGATCCGTTATTACTTCGGCGACAAAGCCGGCCTGTACCGTGCCGCCTTTACCGAGCCATTAAACGAAGTGCCGGAACAAGGTTGTGCAGAAATTGACCTGAGCCTGCCTTTGGTTGACGCGCTGCAACAGTTTTTCGCCGATTTCCTGGCGCCGCTCAAGCGCGGCGAAGCCGTGCGTTTGGTGATGAAACTGCATTTCCGCGAAATGATCGAACCGACCGGCGCCTGGGAACAGGCGATCGAGGCGGAAATCAAGCCGCAGCACGCGGCGGTGGTGCGCCTGCTGCAGCGGCGCTTCGACACGCTAGACGCCGACCTGGATCTACAGCGACTGGCGTTTGCCATCGTCGGCATGGCGGTGCAGTACTACGTCGGACTGGACGTGGTGGCGGCGATCGCGCCGGCGCTATTGGCCGATGCCGAGGCCATCGACACACTGGCGCTGCGCCTGGCCGGTTATGCGGCGGCCATGATCGAGGCCGAGGCGATGCGGCGCCGCGTGCATCTGGTATGAGGCGCAATGTCATGCAACGGACGAATCCCGCAACTGAAGCGCGCGCCAGCTGGCGGCGCCTGTTGCTTGCGCTTTTGGTGACCTTGCCGCTGGGCGGCTGCGCCCTGACGCAAGGCATTTTCACAACCTTGGGCCCCAACTATCAGGCGCCCGCGCCACCGGTGACGCGCTGGCATGCCCCGGCCCCCATGGTCGGCGTGCCGCAAATCCAGGCGCACGGCGGCAGCAACGAGGCACTAAAAACCTGGTGGCAGCAGTTCGACGACCCGGTTCTGGTTGAACTGATGGCTGCCGCCCAGCGCGAAAGCGCAAGCCTGGCGCAGGCCGCATCGCGCATCGAACACGCGCGTGCCGATGCGGTGGCGGCCAATGTCGCCGGCAACCCCTCGGTCGACGCCACCGCCGGTGCTACCCGCTCGGCGTTTTCCTTCGGCGGCCCGGCGGTGTTGCGTAGCCAGGCACAGGTGGGCCTGCAGAGCAGCTGGGAAATCGATTTGTTCGGTGGCCTGGCGCGGCAGCGCGAGGCGGCCCGTGCGCAGCTCGAAGCCGACATCGCCGCCTGGCACGACGCGCGCGTGGCCTTGGCCGCGGAGGTTGCCCATGCTTACCTCAACCTGCGCTTTTGCGAAATGCAGATCACTCTGGCGCATGCGGATGCTGCTTCGCGCGCCGAGACTGCGCGCTTGACCGGAATCGCCGCTGGCGCCGGCCTGCAGGCACCTTCCTTCCTCGCGCTGGCGCGTGCCAGCGCCGCTGACGGCGCTGCTGCCCTGGCCCAGCGCCGTGCGGAGTGCGAAATTGGCATCAAGGGCTTAGTCGCTCTGACTGCCATGGATGAAAGCGCTTTGCGCACAATGCTGGCCGGTGCACCGCAACTGTCGGCGCGCCTGCCCAAGCCCGCGCAGTTCGCCATCGATGGTGTGCCGGCCGGCGTACTGGCGCAACGCCCGGATCTCGCCGCCGCCGAGCGTGCGGTTGCTGTCGCCAGCGCAGAGATCGGCGTCAAGGAAGCGAATCGCTATCCACGACTGACTCTCGCCGGCAACATCGCGCCTACCCGTTCCCGTCTGGACGGCAGCCCGACCATCAGCGTCACCACCTGGTCGATCGGGCCTTCGCTCATCGTGCCGCTGCTCGACGGCAATCGACGCGCCGCCAATCTGGAGGCTGCGCGTGCTGAATACGAGGCGGCGGCCGCGGTTTATCGCGGCCGGGTGCGCGGCGCGGTGCGCGAAGTCGAGGAAGCCTTAGTCAAGCTGGCCGGGGTCGCCATACGTCTGAGTGACACCCGCGCCGCCGCCAGCGGCTATCGCGAGAGCCTGGAGGGCGCGCGCACCCGTCAGCGTGCCGGCCTGGGCAACCTGATCGAACTTGAGGACGCACGCCGCACCTCGTTGGCCGCCGATGGCGCGGTTGAGGCACTGGAATACGAAGGCGTGAGCGCCTGGATCGCGCTGTACCGCGCGGTGGGTGGCGGCTGGGACGGCAAGACCGACCTGGCGCAAACGCGCTTGAAGCCTTGAGGATCATGAACATGAAACACCCCATGCTGAAATACTCGACCATGCTTGCCCTTTGTGGCGTATTCGCAGTTGCCGGCGCGAATGCCCAGGACAAACCCGCTGCCGACGCCAAGGGCGTGGCGGCCAAGCCCGGCAAACCTGCCTTGAGCGTAACCTTGATCCAGCCGTCTGCCCGCGATGTGCCGCTGCGGCTTGCGGCCAACGGCTCGGTCAATGCCTGGCAGGAAGCCATCCTGGGTGCGGAATCGAATGGTTTGCGCTTGAGCGAAGTACGCGCCGAGGTGGGCGCCACGGTCAGGCGTGGCCAGGTGCTGGCGGTGTTTGCCGCGGACACCATTGCCGCAGACCTGGCGCAGGCCAAGGCTTCTGTCGCCGAAGCCGAAGCCAACCTGGCAGAGGCAACTGCCAACGACCGGCGCGCGCAATCCATCGCGGGCAGCGGTGCGCTCTCGGCGCAGCAGGTGGCGCAATACGCCACCGCGGAAAAAACCGCGCAAGCGCGATTGGCGCTGGCGCGCGCCCAAGAGGCCACGCAGCAGTTGCGCATGACTCACACGCGGGTGATCGCCAGCGACGACGGCATCATCTCGGCACGCAATGCCACCGTCGGTGCGGTGGTGCCGCAGGGGCAGGAACTGTTTCGCCTGATCCGCAAGGGCCGCCTTGAATGGCGCGGCGAAGTCACGTCCACCGAGTTGGCCAGGCTCAAGCCTGGCCTCACGGTAGCCATCAGTGCCGCCGGTGTCGGCAGCATCGAAGGGCGGCTGCGGGTGATCGGGCCGACGGTCGATGCGGTCAGCCGCAATGCGCTGGTCTATGTGGATTTGCCGGATGCCACGAAGAAAGGCTTTAAACCGGGCATGTTCGCGCGCGGTGAATTCGCACTCGGCGGCGCCCGTGGCCTGACAGTGCCGCAAGATGCCCTGGTGCTGCGAGACGGCTTCAGTTATGCCTTCCGCGCCGGCCCGGTGCAGGATGGCACGGCGAAGGTCGCGCGCGTGAAACTGGAACTCGGGCGGCGCGCGGACGACCGAGTGGAAGTGATCGCGGGCTTAGCCGCTGCCGACCGCATCGTCGCCAGCGGAGCGGCTTTCCTGGCCGATGGCGACACGGTCAAGGTCGTCAAATGAACGTCTCGGCCTGGTGCATCCGCAACCCGGTTCCGGCCCTGATGTTCTTCGTGCTGCTGTGCTTCGGCGGCGCCTTGTCGTTTTCGGCGATGAAGGTGCAGAACTTTCCCGATCTCGACCTGCCGACCATCAACGTGAGCGTCGCCCTGCCGGGCGCCTCGCCGTCGCAACTGGAGACCGATGTTGCGCGCAAGATCGAAAATTCGCTCGCCACCCTGCAGGGTCTGAAGCACATCAGCACCAAGGTGCAGGATGGCAGCGTCACCATCAGTGCCGAGTTCCGGCTTGAGAAGGCGGTGCAGGAGGCGCTCGACGACGTGCGCTCGGCGGTGGCGCGCGTGCGCGCGGACCTGCCGGGCGACGTGCGTGACCCGATCGTCACTAAGCTCGACCTGGCCGGCGCACCGATCCTCGCCTACACCGTGGCATCGAGCCGCCTCGACGACGAAGGCCTGTCCTGGTTTGTCGAGGACACCATCGCCAAGCGTCTGCTGCTGGTACGCGGCGTCGGCGCGGTCAATCGTGTCGGCGGGGTCACGCGCGAGATCGGCATCGCGCTCGACCCGGCGCGCATGGCCTCGTTCGGCATTACCGCGGGCGAAATCTCGCGCCAGTTGAAACAGATTCAGCAGGAAGCCGGTGGCGGCCGGGTCGACATCGGCAGCGCCGAGCAGGCGGTGCGCGCACTGGGCAACGTGCGCTCGGCCGAAGAGTTGAAGAGCATCGAACTGACCCTGCACGGCGGGCGCCGCGCTCGCTTGGACCAGTTGGCGAGCGTGACCGACGGCATCGCCGAGCCGCGCTCGCTGGCCCTGCTAGACGGCAAGCCGGTGGTCGGCTTCGAGGTCACGCGCAGCCGCGGCGCCAGTGAGGTCGAGGTCGGCGCCGGGGTGCGCAGTGCCTTAGCCGAATTGCGCGCGGCCGATCCTGAACTGAAGATCATCGAGGCCTTCGACTTCGTCAACCCGGTGGCCGAGGAATTCGACGGCTCGATGCTGCTGCTCTACGAAGGCGCGATCCTGGCGGTGATTGTGGTGTTCCTGTTTCTGCGCGACTGGCGCGCTACCTTCGTCTCCGCGGTGGCGCTGCCGCTGTCGGTGATTCCAGCTTTCATCGGCATGCATTACCTGGGCTTTTCGCTCAATGTGGTGACGCTCCTGGCGCTGTCGCTGGTGGTCGGCATTCTGGTCGACGATGCGATTGTCGAAGTGGAAAACATCATGCGCCATTTGCGCATGGGCAAATCGCCATTCCAGGCGGCGATGGAAGCGGCAGACGAAATCGGGCTGGCGGTGATCGCCACCACCTTCACGCTGATCGCGGTATTCCTGCCGACGGCCTTCATGAGCGGGATTGCCGGCAAGTTCTTCAAGCAGTTCGGCTGGACCGCTTCGCTGGCGGTATTCGCATCCCTGGTGGTGGCGCGCATGCTCACGCCGATGATGGCCGCCTACATGCTCAAGGCCACTTCGGAGCGGATCGAGAAGGACGGGCGGGTGATGCGCGCCTACATGGGCATGGCCTCGTGGTGCCTCAGGCATCGCTGGATCACCATGATCGCCTCTGCCGCCTTCTTCGCCGGTTCGGTGGCATTGATCCCTCTCCTGCCGACCGGCTTCATTCCGCCGGACGACCTGTCGCAAACCCAGGTGCATGTTGAGTTGCCGCCGGGTTCGACGCTTACGCAAACGCGTGCGGCCGCCGAGCGCGCGCGCGCGCTGATCACGCCGGTGCAATATGTGAAGAGCGTCTACACCACCATCGGCGGTGGCGCCGCCGGCAGCGACCCGTTCGCGCCGCAGGGTGCGGCCGAAGTACGCCAGGCGACACTGACGGTGCTGCTGGAGGCGCGCGGGGAGCGCGGGGAGCGCAAGCAGGTGACCGAGCGGCAGCTGCGCGAAGCCCTGTCGGAGCTGCCCGGCGTGCGCACCAAGGTGGGCCTGGGCGGCTCTGGCGAGAAATACATTCTGGTATTGACCGGCGACGACCCGCAGGCGTTGAGCGATGCGGCGCTGGCGGTGGAGCGCGACTTGCGCACTTTGTCCGGCATCGGCAGCGTGGCATCTTCAGCCGCGCTGATCCGTCCGGAGCTATCGGTGCGGCCCGACTTCGCGCGCGCCGCCGATCTGGGTGTGACCACCGCGGCTATCGGCGAAGCCCTGCGCATCGCCACGATCGGCGACTATGACGTAGCGCTGCCGAAACTGAACTTGCCGCAGCGCCAGGTGCCGGTGGTGGTCAAGCTCGACGCCCGTGCGCGCAAGGACCTGGCCGTGCTCGAACGGCTGACGGTGGCGTCTTCGAAACCGGAAGTCGGCGCGGTGATGATCGGGCAGGTGGCCACGCTGGAGCTGGGCAGCGGCCCGGCAGTGATCGACCGCTACGACCGCGCGCGCAACATCAATTTCGAGATCGAGGTGGCTGGCACACCGCTGGGCGACCTGACCGCGGCGGTGAAGCAACTGCCGTCGATCCGCAACCTGCCGGCCGGGGTCAGGCAGGTCGAGATCGGCGATGCCGAGGTGATGGGCGAGCTGTTCGCCAGTTTCGGCCTGGCCATGCTGACCGGGGTCTTGTGCATCTACATCGTGCTCGTGCTGCTGTTCAAGGACGTGCTGCAGCCGGTGACGATCTTGGCCGCGCTGCCGCTTTCGCTGGGGGGCGCGTTTGTCGCCCTGCTGGTCACCGGAAAAAGCTTCTCGATGCCTTCCCTGATCGGACTCATCATGATGATGGGGGTGGCCACCAAGAACTCGATCCTGTTGGTCGAGTACGCGATCATGGCGCGACGCGACGGCAAGACCCGGCTTGAAGCCCTGCTCGATGCCTGCCACAAGCGGGCCCGGCCGATCATCATGACCACCATCGCCATGGG
>JAYVWK010000458.1:0-3462 GCA_043786185.1 Burkholderiales bacterium | reverse complement strand
CGCCGTCCTGCTCGACCTGCATGGCGCCATGGTCACGCAAAGCCTCGACGACGGCGAGGGCGAACTGCTGGCGCGCATCCGCCGTATCGCGCCCGCGGTACTGATCGGCGTCGCACTCGACATGCACACCAACCTTTCCGCGCGGATGGTCGAGCACGCCACCGTGATCGCCGGCTATCACACCTATCCGCACATCGACATTCACGAGACCGGCATGCGCGCGGGCAAGGCGCTGCTGGCCCGGCTCGCCGGCAAGGCGGCGCCCGCGATGGCCTGGGGCCGGCGGCCGATGTTGCCGCATGTGATGCGCCAGGCGAGCGAGGATGCGCCCAATCGCGAACTGCAGGCGCGTTGTCGCGCGATGGAGCGCGAGGGCGCGCTGGCGGCGTCGGTGTTCGTGGGCTTCCCGCATGCGGATATTCCGGATGCGGGTCTGTCGGCAGTGGTGGTGGCCGATGGCGACGCCGCGCTGGCGCGCCGCTGGTGCGACGAACTGCTCGACATGGCATGGCGTGCGCGCCAGGATTTTGTCTATCAGGTCGAACCGCTGGAGGGTTCGATCGCGCGGGCTGGCGGATTCGACGAAGGCCCGGTGGTGCTGCTCGACCACTACGACAACGCCGCCTCGGGCGGAACCATGGACAGCATGGCGGTGCTGGGCGGCATTCTCGATGCCGGACTGGAAAACGTTGCCGCCTTCGCGATTTATGATCCGCAGGCGGTGCAGGAGATGATCCGTGCCGGCGTGCGTTCCGAAGTCACGCTGGCCCTGGGCGGCAAGCTTGACATGCCTGCCATCGGCAGGAAGGGCCTGCCGCGCACGGTCACCGGCCGGGTCAAGCTGATTTCGGATGGGCGCTTCCGCAACCGTGGGCCGATGAGCCGTGGCGTGCTGTACGACATGGGCCCCACGGTAGTGCTCGATACCGGGCGGGTCGAGATTGTCGTAGTCTCGAATCAGCAGGAGCCGAATGACTACGCCTGTTTCACCTCGCTTGGCATCGACCCGGAAGCCAAGCGCTTTCTGATGCTGAAAAGCCGCGTGCACTGGCGCGCCGGTTTTGCGGCTATCGCGCGCGGCGTGGTCGAATGCGCCGGCGTTGGCGTATGCACTTCCGATTACGCCACGCTCGACTTCCGGCGCCTACGCCGGCCGATTTTCCCGCTCGACCCGATCTAGTCCGAAGGCGCGGCGCGGGTTCCAGGCACGCTCACTGGTCGAGCTTCAGGTTCAGGGAACGAATCAGGTTGCCCCACATCAGCGTATCGTCGTCGACGAATTTCCTGGTCTCCGCGATCGTTATCGCGGGGATCTCGCCTTCCGCCTGCGCCATGCGGTCCTTGTAGGCCTTGCTGTTGATGGCCATGGTGATCGCGGCGTGCAGCTTATCTTGCACCGGCATCGGCGTTCCGGTGGGTGCGAACATGCCGTACCAGGTGTAGGCGGCAGTGGGCACGCCCGTCTCCCTCCAGGTGGGAAGGTCCGGTGCGGAGGGTGCGCGCTGGTCGCTGCCCATGGCGATCGCCTTCAACTGCCCTGACTTGACGTTGGCAAGGCCGGTGCCGGCGCCATCGAACATGATGTCGACACGTCCGCCGACCATGTCGACCGTGCCCGGCGTGCTTCCCTGGTAGTGGATGGCGGTGATGTTGATGCCGGCGGCGCGGGCGAACATCTCTCCGGTGAGGTGCTGCGCGGCACCCATGCCATGCGTGGCCCAGTTCACCTTGCCCGGGTTGGCACGGGCGTAGGCGATGAATTCGGCCATGGTGTTGGGGGCGAATTTTTTCGAAGCCACCAGGACGTAAGGGACCCTGGCGACCAGCGTGATCGGCACGATGCGCTTCGGATCAAAGCTCACGCTCTTCAACGTGAGCGGCGCGATCGCGGTGGCGCTGGCGGCGGCCAGCAGGATGGTGTAACCGTCGGGCGCGGAGGTTGCGACCACATTGGCCCCCAGCGTGGTGCCGGCGCCCGGGCGGTTCTCGACATTGACTTGGCGGTCGAAGTGCTGCTTCATTCCCTCGGCGATCAGGCGCGCGAAGATGTCGGATTGCCCGCCGGGCGGGTAAGGCACCACTAGGCGGATCGGGCGGTCCGGGAATTCCTGTGCAGAAGCGGCCCAGGGCAGGGCAAGCGTAGCCGCAAGCGCGAGCAGGGCCGGTCGTATTTGCTTGAGGAAGTTCATGATTGCTCCGTCATCGATGGTTTGCGTAGTGCGTTCTGTCACGGACGCGGCACGACGTCTTTGCGATCGGGCCACGGATAGAGCCGGTAGCCGACAAAGAATGAATGTTCGCGAACCAGCGGCCCGAAGCGTGCACCCAGGCGCGCACCGATATCCGCGATCACGGGTTGCTCGGGCCATTCGGTGAGCAGCATGCATGAGGGGCGGTTTGATACGTGTTTGGGTCCGGCTTTGGTGCGCACGGCCAGGCGCACGCGCTTGGCGCCAGCCAACAGGATGCGTAGGGCTTCGCCCGAATCCAGGTAGTCCAACAGCGCGTTGCGGTGGGGCTCGGCACATTCGAATCGCAGAACGCTGATCCAGTCGGCATTGAGGAGCGCGCGGGTGTCGACCGGTTCGGGTGCGACAAACAGTTGCGAATAAATGGTGTGCGCCTTGTTGCTGCGGTGTGCCAGGAGAGCGGCCGAGTATGGATCGTTCTGCGCGATGCCGCGGTACTGCGGTGTATCGAAGATGTCGACGCTGTCGATCTCGTACAGGTCCATGATCATCATCTCGCCCGCGATGCCGCGGTAGGAGGTGCAGACGTCGAAGCCGATCTGGTAGATGTCCGGCGCGTGACGGAACGCATACCAGTTGACGAAGGCGTCGATGTGCTCCTCGGGAATATCCAGTTCCGAGGTGTAGAGCTTGCGCGTCGGGTGGTTGGGATACTTCTTCATGCGCTCATATCTGGCAGGGCAAGGTTGTTCGCAGCGCGGATCAATCAGACTCGAAGTAAGGTCGTGCGACGCCCGCTTGGCGAATGATGGACAGCAGTGTGCCGATCTTGATCTCGGCATGCATCGGCACTGGCACGGTGACCGTGCCACTCTCGGTTTTCTTTTGCATCACTCGGTGACTGCCGCGTTGTCGGACGTTCGTGAAACCATGCAGTTCGAGGAGGCGGCATAGTTCGGCGCCCGAAACAAGCTTGAGCTTAGGCAAGCTCGATCTCAAGCTGGGTCACGTAAATTTCGCCGCTCAGGCGATCGGCGGTTTCCTTCGCGTCGGCACACTCGAAAAACAGCTCGACGGCTTCGCGCAAGTTGGCCTTGGCCTCTTCGAGGGAGCTTCCCTGGCTGGCGACATCCAGTTCCGGGCACAAGGCGACGAAGCCGTCTCCCTCGCGTTCGAGAATCGCGGTAAGTGTCTTGGTCATGATTTCTCCGGTGTCCGCAATGGCTTGATCATTATCGTTCAAGTGGTCTGGCGCCGGGCATGATCAGCCACA
>JAYVWK010000457.1:0-5565 GCA_043786185.1 Burkholderiales bacterium | reverse complement strand
GCCTGCAGGGGCTGTCGATTTTGACTGCGCCGCATCAAGACCCGTTGAAGCGCGGCGCCCGCTTTTCCGCGAATGCGCGCTCGGCTTCCTTGTGGTCGGAGGAAAACCACAGAGGGATGAAGGCCTCGCGAGCGCGCCTGCGCGCGCCCGCCGGGTCGCCGTTTGCCGCATCGCGCAGCGCCAGTTTGATCGCCGCCAGCGAAAGCGGTGCGCACTCGGCAAAGCCGGTAGCCAGCGCGATCGCCTGCGCCAGACACTCTCCGGCAGGTGCCACTTCATCCACCAGCCCGATGCGCAAGGCCTCGCCGGCATCGATACGCTTGCCGCCAAGCACTAGGCGCGCGGCGGCGCCGCGACCGACCAGCGGCAGCAATCGGCCGATACCGTCCCAGCCCGGCAGTATCCCCAGGCGCGATTGCGGAAAGCCGATTTGCGCTGCCGCATCCATCACCCGCAAGTCGCAGGCCAGCACCAGTTCGGCGCCGCCGCCGATGGCGTAGCCGTTGATCGCGGCGATTACCGGGCAGTGCAGCGCTTCGATCGCATCGAGCAGGTCGCGGATCAGGTCGAACACTTGGTTCAATTCTTCTGCCGCGGTGACGCGTGCATAGGCCTTGACATCGCCGCCGGTGCAGAAAAAGCGCGGGCCGGCGCCGGTGATCGTAAGCGCACGCAGCGTGCGATCCGCGCCGCAGGCAGAGACGAGCGTCGCCAATTCGCGCGCCAGCGCCAGGTTGATGGCGTTGCCGTCGCCGGGCCGGTTCAGGGTGGCGATCAGGCAGGCGCCCTGGCGTTCGCTGGTAATCAGGGTCTCAGGCATCGCGCTGTACGAGGTGCATCAGGATGCCGCCGGTGGCCTTGGGATGCGGGAAGCCGATCAGTGCGCGGCGCGATCCGGGCCGGCCCTTGAGATCGATCATCGGCAAGCCGGCGCCGGCCATGCTTGCGAGGGTGGCGTTGATATCGCGCACCTTCACCGCCACGTGATGCAGGCCGCGCCCGCGCGAGGCCACGAAGCGGGTGATCGCGCCCTGGTCCTGCTTGGTCGAACCGGAGCGGCCGTGTTCGATCTGCGCGCCCTGCTGTGGGTCGAAATTGGCGAGGAATTCGAACTCGCATTCACCGGCGCTGATGAAGGTGACACGCAGGCCGCCGACCGGCTCAGGCGCGCGGGTGTGATAGACCACGCCGTACTTATCGGAGGTGAATGACTCGACCGCCATCGAAACTTCCATATCGGTCTGCCGGCTTTCAACCGCAAAACCGAAACGACCGCTGAAGATCCGTTCGTCTTCGGCGACATCGCTACTGGCGATCCCAAGGTGGTCGATACGCTCCACCGCACAACTGGTGTGAGGCGCCAATGCGAGACGCTCGGTCAGCCGTACCCGCACGCCAGCGGTAGCAGTGCGGTCGAAGGCAACCGCGCGGCATCGCCCCAAGCCTTCGGCGCGGGTGGCGGTCAAACCGGCGGCATGCACGGCGGCGTCAATGTCATCGACGCCCAGTGCGATGTGATGCACGCCGGGTTTGGATTCGCCATCTATCAGGGGGTGGCCCAATGGCACCACCGCCAGTGCGCTGCGGCCCAGGCTGTAGACGGCGATCTCGCCGGCTGACGTCGCCAGATCGTTGCGCGGCAGTCCGAAGTGCTTTTCATATACAGCACAGGTGGCGGATACATCGTTGGAAGCGACCGCGACATAGGCGATCTGGTCAGCCAGCATGGTGGTCCCCTATCAAAGGCATTGAACGGTTTTTGCAGCAATCAGGGCATCGATTTCCGCGGCGCCCAAGCCAAATTGTTCGAGCACGCGGCGCGAATCGGCGCCCAAGAGGGGTGGGGCGCTGCGCACCGATCGGCCGCCCATGCCGGCCATGCGCACCGGGTTGGATATCAGGCGCAGCGGGCCCAGCGTGGGATGATCGATTTCCTCGACGATCCCGGTCTCGTTCACATGCTGGTCGGCGAATACCTGGTCGAGAGTGAAGATCGGGCCGGCCGGCAGCCCCAGCTTGACCAGTTCCTGCGTCCATTCCATCTTGCCACGCGCGGCGAATTTTTCGTTGAGGCGCTGCTTCACCGCTTCGCGATTGCGATGGCGGGCGGCGTTGTCGCGGTATTCGGGGTCGCTGATCCAGTCGTCCATCCCAAGCAGCTTGCACAGCTTGACCCACATGTCTTCGGTGGCGGCGGCCATGTTGAAGGGGCCATCCTTGGCCTCGAACATGCCATACGGGCATACCACCGGATGGTCGTTGCCGGCAACGCCGGGCGTGTCGCCCAGGCTCAACTGGCGCTGGCCCTGCACGGTGAGCAGCCCGATCAGCCCGGCCAAGAGCGATGTCTCGACCATCTGGCCGCGCCCGGTGGCGTGGCGCTGGATCACCGCCGCCTGCACGCCGAGCGCCGCCCACATGCCGCCCACCACGTCGCCGATCGGAATGCCGACGCGGGTCGGCCCGGTTTCCTTCTGGCCGGTCAGGCTCATCAGGCCCGACATGCCTTGCGCGATCTGGTCGACACCGGGCCAGCCGCCATAGGGTCCGCTGGTTCCAAAGCCGGTGATCGAGGCGAAAATCAGGCGCGGGTTGCGTGCCGCCAGTGTTGCGTAATCCAGTTGCATGTCGGCCATCGCGCCCGGTTTGAAGTTCTCCACCAGGATATCGGCGCGGTCAGCCAGGCGACGGATCAGTTCAAGCCCGGCCGGATCGCGGAAGTTCACCACCAGGCTTTTTTTGTTGCGATGGATCGACAGGTAATAGACGCTGATGCCGTCCTGGAATGGTCCCCAGCCGCGCACCATCTCGCCATCCGGCGAGGGCTCGATCTTGATCACGTCAGCCCCGAGATCGGCCAGGATGGTGGCGCAGAACGGCCCGGCGAGCGCGCGCGACAGGTCGATCACGGTAAGGCCGGCGAGCGGAAGGGCTGCGGGTGGGGTCTGGTCGGTCATGGGCTTGTGTCGTAAGGGTTATGCGCTGGGTGCGCGAGCCGCCTTGCGGGGCGGCGGCGCCGGGCGGCGCGATTGTTCAAAGCGTGCGACCAGTGCCGCGACGTGACGTTCCGCGGCATGCGCCGCGCTTGCCGCATCACCGCAACGAATTGCCGCGAGAATCAGCTCGTGCTCGCGGATCGACTGCGCGGGGGAATCCGGCAACTCGGCCATCACTGCCTGGTAGCGCCGCAGGTTCAAGCGGATCTGCGCGTACAGTTGTTGCAGCAGGCCGTTGCCGCACTGCGCCACCAGCGTGTCGTGGAAACTGGCCGCCAGCAACAGGTAATGCTGGTGCGCACGCTTGCGCATCGCGGACTTCATTGCCGCCACCATTGAATCAAGTGCTTCCAGTGCGGCAGCCGGTCGGCTGCGCGCCAACAGCGCCACCGCACGCGCCTCGAACATCGCCCGCACCTCGAACAGCTCACGCAATTCGGTGTCGGACCGTTCGCGTACCAGCGCGCCGCGGTGCGGTTCGATGGTCACCAGGCCTTCGCCTTCAAGCATGCGAAAGGCCTCGCGCAACGGCACGCGGCTTACGCCTAAGCGTGCTGCCAGTTCCTGTTCAGCCAGCCGCGCCCCTGGCGCGAGTCGGTTTTCCAGAATTTCGTTGCGCAAAGACTCGGCGATGCGCTGCGGCAACAGGGTTGTCGTGCGCAATGCTATAGGGTCGAGGTTCGCTGACATGCGGTGTATGAGCAATGCGGTGTATGAGCAATGCGGGGTTTGAGCAATGCGGCAATTGAGCGGATTGTATAAAGATTATACAAGCTCGTTTCGAGCCTGGCCGCGGGGGATTCCCGTCGCTGGCGAAGAGCCGCGCCTGGCGGCGTTGGTGCAGTACTACGTCAATCCGCAAGGCTTTGGCTACGCATGGCAACGCGTCATGCCTTTGGGCAGTTTTATTTTTCCGGCGCGTAGAACCTGCTTGAACACATCGGCGAACACCAGTGCCGAAATATTGAGAACCATTTGCGCCACGCCTGATTACCGCGTGAAAGGTGGGGCACGTGCCGTGCCTGATCTTCCGGTAGTGGCATCAAACCCCCTTGAATTGCGGTGCGCGTTTTTCAACAAACGCCGCTGCCGCGCCCTTGTGGTCGTCGGTCTCAAATGTGCGGATCATGTGAATCGCCTCGGCATCGAGCACATCTGCAAGCGAGGTGCGCAATCCGAGATTGAGATTGCGCTTCATGTAACCGATGGCAATGGTGGGCAGGGCGGCCAACTCGGCGGCCCAGCTACCTGCGGCTTGCGCCAGTTGCGCTGCCGGTACAGTGCGGTTGACCATGCCCATCTTCACGGCCTCGTCCGCACGCACCACACGCCCTGTGAAATAAAGCTCGCGTGCGGTAGCCGCACCCACCAGGTGATTCAGGAAGTAGCTGCCGCCAAAATCACCCGACAAGCCGATCTTGGAGAACGCAGTAGTGAGCTTGGCATCGTCGGCGGCGATGCGCATGTCGCAGGCCAGCGCCAGTGACAGCCCGGCACCGGCGGCCGGGCCGGGAATCACGGCTAAGGTCGGCTTGGGCATTTCATGCAGCCAGCGGCTGAGATCCATGCGCGCGCGCAGGTCGGTGACTTTCTGATCGAATGACATCTCGGTGGTGGCGCCGGCGGCGCGTTTGGCGAAGCCCTTGACGTCGCCGCCCGAGCAAAACGCGCTGCCCGCGCCGGTGAGAATCACCAGGCGCACGGCCGGGTTGGTGGCCAGTCGCGGCAGCGCTTCGCTGAGTGCGGCCATCATCTCGCGGGTCAGCGCGTTGCGTGCTTCCGGCCGGTTCATGGTGAGCGTGGCGATGCCCTTGTCGATGGATTCCAGCAGTTCTTGCGTCACTTCATTCTCCTGTGTTGTCGTGCGTGGTTCGAGATGGGGAATCCATGCGTTGCGGACCTGGAGAAAATACTCAGTCAAGCTTGATGCCCAGGTCCACCGCCAACTTGATCCATATCGGCACGTCGCGCGCCCAGTCGCGGCGGGTGTCAGTCAGGTTCTTCGGCTTGTTGGGAATCGAGAAGGATTCGCGCAGCTTGGCCGCCCGCTCGGTATTGGCCCCTTCCACCGCCACGCGCGAGAGTATCTGCAACACCGCCTCGGGAGTACCGGCGGGTGCCATCAGGGGCAGGCCGCCTTCCAGAGTCACAAGATTGCCGGCAATGCCTTGCTCCGCCAGCGTCGGCACATCCGGCAGCTTGGGCGAGCGGTACGAACCGGTGACGCCGATCGCACGCACCCCGCGCCCCTGCACGGTGTTGTAGGCCTGGTAGCTGCCGATGCCGATCTGTAATTGCCCCGAGGCGACATCGACCCACATAGGGGCTTCGCCGCGGTAATGCACGGAGAGGATGTTGGTGCCTTCGGTGCGGTTGGTCTGGTCCGCCACCATGTGCGGGTAGGAGCCCGGCGCGTAGGTCGCCATCGAGGTTGTATTGGTCTTGGCAAACGCAATGAACTCGCGCATGTTGCGCGCCGGCACCTTTTCCGACACGGCGACCACCAGCGGGCCGGAAGGAAACAAGGCGATTGGCGTGAGATCGCGATCCAGGTTATAGGGCAGCTTGG
>JAYVWK010000456.1:0-2851 GCA_043786185.1 Burkholderiales bacterium | reverse complement strand
GAAGTGCGCATCCGCCAGCAGGCGATCGGGCTCAACTTCGCCGACATCTACCAGCGGCGCGGCGCACACGGGCCGCACCAGACCACGCAGTTTCCGGTGGTGCTGGGCTCGCAGGGGGCCGGCGTGATCGAGTCTGTCGGGTCCGAGGTAGTGGACCTGAAGGTCGGGCAGGAGGTGGCCTACGTACACCCCGGCGCATATGCCGCAGTGCGCCTGCTGCCGGCGGAACGTACCCTGCCGATGCCTGCCGGCCTCACCATGGAAACCGCCGCCGCCACGCTGCTGCGCGGCATGACGGCCGAGTACCTGCTTAACCGGCTCTACAAGCTGCAGGCCGGCGAGCGCGTGCTGGTGCATGCCGCGGCCGGCGGCATGGGGCTGATCCTCTCGGCATGGGCGCGCGCGCTGGGCGCCGAGGTCGTAGGCACTGTCGGCTCGGACGACAAGCGCGCGGCGGCGCTGGCGCATGGCTGTCAACATGTGATCAACTACAAAACTGAGGACTTCGTGCGCCGGGTGGGCGAGGTCACACAGGGTGCGGGCGTTTCCATCATCTACGACGCGGTCGGCCGCGATGTGTTCTTCCCGTCGCTGGATTGCCTCGCCAATCGCGGCACGATCATAAGCTACGGCACCGCCTCGGGCGATGTGGAGGGCCTGGACTTGCAGCGCCTGCATGCGAAATCGCTGACGGTGTGCCGGCCAACCTTGAAGAGCTTCATCGCCACCACCGCCGAGTTGCGGCAATCCGCCGCGACCTTCGCGGCGGCAGTCGAAAGCGGCGCGGTCAAGGCCGAGGTTGGGCGCCGCTACCGATTGGCCGAGGTGGCCCGCGCGCATGTGGAACTGGAAAGCCGGCAGACCAGCGGCGCGCCGGTGTTGCTGCCCTGAGAAACCCGGAGTGGCGCGTGCACGGAGCCGGGCTCGCGCCCTACTCGACTTTCACGCCGGCCTGCACGATCCGCTCCAGCGAATTGCGCCCGTCGGCGGTGGCCCATTCCTGGAACTCGGCCGGCGAGCGCGATGCTGCCGCCTCGTTACCTCCGGTCAAAAGCCTTGTCTTGACCTGCGGGTCGGCCAGCACTTTGGTGGCCACCGCGAATAGCTTGTCGGTGACCTCGCGCGGCAAGCCGGCCGGGCCGAACAAGCCAAACCAGAAGGTGAACTCGAACCCCGGCAGACCGGACTCGGCGATCGTGGGCAGGTCGGGCGCCACTGGCGAGCGCTGCGCGGTGGATACCGCGATCATGCGCACCAGACCCTGCTGACCCAGCGGCAATACCGAAGGCGCGGTGCCGAATGAAATCTGCACATCGCCCGAGGCCACCGACTGCAAGGCCGGCGCGCCGCCCTTGAAGGGGATGTGGATCATTTTCGCGCCGGCCAGCCGCTCCAGCGTGAGGCCGCCGATATGCGGCGAGCCGCCGATGCCGGAAGACGCGTAGTTGAGCTTGCCCGGGTTGGCGCGGATGTAGGCCACCAGTTCCTGCACGTTCTTCGGACCCAGGTCCTTGTTGATCGCCAGGATCAGGGGCGAAAGCGTGAAGCGCGTGATCGCGGTGAAATCCGTGGGCTTGTACTTCACCTTGTAGAGATGCTGGTCGATGCCGTAGAGCGTGGCGGTGGCCAGGCCAAGGGTGTAGCCGTCCGCCGGCGCGCGCGCCAGGATGTCCGAGGCGAGCGTGCTGCCGGCGCCGGGCTTGTTATCGACATTGACCGGCTGGCCCAACTGGCGTGATATCGCGTCACCGACAATGCGCGCGATCACATCCGCCGCCCCGGCAGGGCTGTAGCCCACCACCATGCGCACCGGCTTGGTTGGCCAGGCCTGGGCAGCGGCAAGCGAGGCACTACCGGCCAGCAACGCGACCAGCCCCGTCCTGATCATCTGCTTGAAACCCATGCTCTTCCCCTCTTGTTTGGCGCTGCGATGCAAAACGGCAGAGCTGCACCTAAGGCAATACCCTGTCATTTCAGTGGACGCTTCACACACCACGCTGCATCATCAGGGGGCGGCCCTCAACCCGCCATCACCAGCGCACTGAGCCGGTCCGGGTCAGCCAGCAACTCCACGCTCTCGCCCGCCCAGGCAACACGCCCGCGATTGAGCACCAGCGCGGTCTGCGTGACACCAAGAGCCAACTTGGCCGATTGCTCCACCAGGATCACGGTCAACGCCTCTTCACGGATCAGGCGCGCGATGCTCTGCAGCAACGACTGCACGATGAGCGGCGCCAGTCCTTCGAGCGGCTCGTCCAACAGCAGCAGAGCCGGGTCCCCCATCAGGGCGCGGCCGATCGAGAGCATCTGCTGTTCGCCACCCGAAATCTGGTTGCCCATATGGCTGCGCCGTTCGGCCAGACGCGGGAACAGGTCGTACACGCGCGCGATGGGCCAGCGCCCGGGGCGTGCGGCGACGCCTAAGTTTTCTTCAACCGTGAGGGAGGGAAAGACATCGCGGGTCTGCGGCACATAGCCGATGCCCAGTCGCGAGCGCTCGTGGACCGGCATGGCGTGAATCGGCTTGCCGCGAAACGCGATGCTGCCGCCATGAAACGTGCTGTGGCCCATGATGCTGGCCAACAGCGTGGTCTTGCCGACACCGTTGCGGCCCAGCAGGCAGGTCACCTTGCCGATGGTGGCGCCGAGCGACACGCCGCGCAGCACCTGGGCGGCACCGTATAGGAGGTTGACGTTCTCGACCCTCAGCATCGTCATCGGTCCCTCTCCTATCGCCCGAGGTAAACTTCGACGACGCGCGGATCGGCGCTGACCTGGTCGAGCGAGCCCTCGGCCAGCATCGAGCCCTCGTGCAGCACCGTCACCTTGACGCCGAGCGCGCGCACGAAGC
>JAYVWK010000455.1:0-2785 GCA_043786185.1 Burkholderiales bacterium | reverse complement strand
GCAGGCGGGCATCCAGAGCGTTGAATTCCCTCGAATTCGAGGGAATTGGAAATCAAGCGGGCCGCAACAGCGCTTTTGATTCCGCGCAACCCCTTGATTGCTGAGCCGATGTTCCTGGCGAGCTATGCCGAGAAAGCCGGCAGCGGAATTCTCGACATGAATGCGCGCTACCGCGAGGCCGGGTTTCCGGCACCGGAATTTCGCCGGAGTGGGGGCAGTTCGTCCCGACCTTGGATCCCGAATCGGGGAAATGCTGCCGCGCGTCCAAGGACAAGACCTTCCAGGACACCCACACCATCGCCACAGGCATCAAGGCCGCGCCCGCGCTATTGCGCAGCGCCGTGATTTATGGCGCCAACGCCAGCGGCAAGTCGAATCTCATCAGGGCCCTGCAGACCATGCGAGGCGTGGTGATCGAATCGGCCAGCGTGATCCAGCCCGGCCAGACCTATGCCGTGCAGCCGTTTCGACTGGACACTGAATCCGCCGGCCAACCCACCGAGTTCGAAGTGACGTTTCTGCTGGGCGGCGTGCGCTACCAATACGGTTTCGCGATGACGCAGCAACGCATCGTCAGGGAACACTTGCTGGTCTACAAGGCCTTCAAGCCGCAGAAGTGGTTCGAACGATATTTCGATGCCGATACCGGCAAGGATGTGTACGAATTCGGCTCTGGTCTCAAAGGCCCGAAGAACGTATGGGAAGGTGCCACGCGCCCGAACGCCCTGTTCCTGTCGATGGCGGTGCAACTCAACAGCGATGCACTGCGGCCGGTGTTCGACTGGTTCGCCGGCAAGCTCGTGATCTTCAACGAGCAGGCCCAACTCAACCCGCAGATATCCATCCAGAAGCTCAAGCTGGCCGAGGGCCGCAAGGAGATCTGCAATTTCTTGAGTGCCGCCGATATCAGCATCGCCGATATCGACGTGGTGACCCGCAAGGTGCCCGGCCAGGCGGTGCATTTCGACCTGGTGGCCGGCAAGACCGAAGTGCGCAGCGAAGAGGTCGAAGAGCATCAACTGCGCTTCCATCACGCCACGGAAAATGGCAAGGCGGTATTCGATCTGGGTGACGAGTCAGCCGGCACGCGCAATCTGCTGTTTTTGTCGGGGCCAGTACTTGACATCCTGAGCCAGGGGCTCACGCTGGTGATCGACGAGCTCGACACCAGCCTTCACACACTGCTGGTGCGTGAACTGGTGCAGCTTTTTCACAACCCGAAAGCCAATGCGGATGGTGCACAGCTCATCTTCACCACCCACGACACTTCGCTGCTCGATGCGCCCGATTTTCTGCGGCGTGATCAGGTGTGGTTTGTCGAGAAGAATCGCGACCAGTCCACGGCCCTCGTCGGGTTGTCCGAGTTCAGCCCCAGAAAAAACGAGGCGCTGGAACGCGGCTATCTCATGGGTCGCTACGGCGGCGTGCCCATCCTGAGCCTTGGCTTGGGGCTGAGTCACTGATGGCGCGTGACAACTCGCCTCAAGGAGCACCGAAAACGGCAGTCGGCGCGGGGTTGTGCCATTTGGCGTGCCGGGTTCAGTTAATCATTTTAAAGTGATATAGTGCAAAGGTGATATCTTGAGCGATACAGCTTCGGGCGCAAGTGCCTGGAAAGTCGTCCTGCATGACGAATTCGACGCCGAGTTCGAGGTCCTCGCCGATGACGTGCAAGACAATCTGCTGGCGGCCGCGAATGCGATCCAGATCGCCGGGCCGAAGGCCGGCCGCATGTTCGCGGATACGAAATTTGACAAGCACCTGAAACAGTTGAAAGCCGATGTAAGACCCAGGAGGTAAATCATGGCACGCAGCGTTGACGAATTGATCGCAAGTTTGCCCAAGGCGAGGCGACTCAAGGTTGAAGCGAAGTCGCAACAGTTGGCACGCGAAATGATCGACCACGCGGACTCGCTTGGCGAGATTCGCCGGGCCATGAGCAAGACGCAGGTCGAAATCGCGCGCGAACTAGGGGTCGGCCAGGTCGCGGTGGCGCAACTGGAAAAGCGCAGCGACCTGCTGCTATCCACCCTGCAGCGCTACGTGCAGGCGACCGGCGCTGAATTGTCGCTGGTGGTGCACACCAGGGAAGGCAAGGACATCGTGCTGCAAGGTCTTGGCGAACTGAGTGCGAATGCAAAGGGTGCGCCGAAAACCAGGAAGGCGCCAAATTCCAAGCCGCCGCGCCGCAAACGTGCCAGGCAGATTGCCTGACGGCACCGGAATTCAAACATTACGCTTGTGGCTCGCCCTGCGAGCCCGTAGCATGGGACCATCCGTCGCATGTTGCCCGCCAACCCCGTGAACCAGACCGAACGCCTCTACAAGATCGAGCAGATGCTGTCTGAATCCGGCGCGTTGCCGATTAAGACCATGCTGGAACGACTGGAAATCTCGCGCGCCACCTTCAAGCGCGATCTCGACGGCCTCATCATGTTTGCGGTGGATACCGCGAATCAGTGTGTCGTGCCTCCAGGCAGGTAAGGAGCGTTCGTGGCCACGGCGTCTATTTTCGTGAGTAGCGTGCAGAAGGATACGGCGGAAGAGCGGCGCGCGGTCAAGGCCTTCGTCGAAGGCGATGCACTATTGCGGCGCTACTTCACCGTGTTTCTGTTCGAGGATCTGCCGGCAGCGGATGTGTGGGCCGACGCGGTGTATCTGGACCAGGTGGATCGGTGCGCGGTTTATGTGGGCCTGTTCGGCGACGACTACGGGTTCGAGGACGCGCAGGGCATCTCGCCCACGGAGCGCGAGTTCGACCGCGCCACGCAAGGTGGCAAGCCGC
>JAYVWK010000454.1:0-4263 GCA_043786185.1 Burkholderiales bacterium | reverse complement strand
GCCACCGATGCAGTGGTTGCCATGTTCCTGCGCGCAGCCGGATTGGTGCAGTAAGGAGCCGGACTCGCGCGCGGCGAAGCAGCGGCTCTGCGCAGGCAGATTCAGCCCGAGCCCTTGTCGCGTTCGATGAGTGCGTAGGCCGAGTGGTTATGGATCGATTCGAAATTCTCCACCTCGACCTGATAGCTGCTTACCCGCTGGTCGGCGTTCAGAGCCGCAGCAACATCGCGCGCCAGGTCCTCGACGAATTTCGGATTGTCGTAGGCCCGCTCGGTGACGAATTTCTCATCGGTGCGCTTGAGCAGGCCATACAGTTCACATGAAGCCTGGCGTTCGACGAGTTCGACGATTTCCTCGATCCACACGAAAGCCGCGGTCTCGGCGGTCACCGTGACATGCGAACGCTGGTTGTGCGCGCCGTAGGCCGAGATTTCCTTGGAACAGGGGCACAGGCTGGTGACCGGCACCAGCACCTGCATGCGGAAACTGGTCTTGCCATCGACAATCGCACCGATGAAGGTGACTTCGTAGTCCATCAGGCTCTTCACGCCCGACACCGGCGCCGCCTTGTTGATGAAATACGGAAAACGCATTTCGATGTGCCCGGTGGTGGCGTCTAGGCGCAGGACCATTTCCTTCAACATCACGTGGAAGGAGGCGACCGATATTTCCTTTTCGTGGGCATTGAGAATCGCCACGAAGCGCGACATGTGGGTGCCCTTGAACTCCTGCGGTAGGCCCACGGTCATGTTGAAATTGGCGATGGTGTGCTGGACCGCGGCGGCGGCGCCGGGCGTCGGCCGCTCGGCGATCTTGACCGGGTGGCGGATGGACTTGATGCCCACCTTGTTGATGGCGATGCGCCGCGTGTCGGCGGCGCCCTGCACATCGACCATCGGCGCAGGTTTTGCAAATGCGGCGTCGCGGGTATTCATGGCTGATCCTTTGCGGCCGGCGGCCGGTTCGAAGCGATATCGCAGAACAGATTGAAACAGTTATCGGGGCGCGGCACTACTCGGCTTTTTCTAGGCGGATTTCTTCATTTTCTGCAGCGGCAACTTGTGCAGGCAAGTCTCAATTGCGCGGCGAATGCCGGCGCCGTCGAGTCCTTCGGCGGTCAGTAATTTTGCCGGGTCGCCATGATCGATGAAGCGATCCGGCAAACCCAGATGCAGGGTTGGAACCAGGATGCCGGCCGCGGCCAGGGCTTCCGCACAGGCGCTGCCGGCACCACCAGCGACCACGTTCTCCTCGACCGTCACCACCAGTTCATGCTGCAAGGCCATGTCACACACCAGTTCGGCATCGAGCGGCTTGACAAAGCGCATGTTGACAACCGTCGCATCGAGCTCCGCGCCGACCACCTCCGCGGGTGCCACCATAGAGCCGAATGCAAGAATCACTACGCGCAGATTGGTCGCACGACGGCGTACTTCGGCCCGACCCCAGGGCAGCGCGCTCATGGTTTTTTGTATCGCCACACCGGGGCCCGCGCCACGCGGATAGCGCACCGCGACCGGATGATCCTGCAGGAACCCGCTGTAGAGCATTTGCCGGCATTCGTTTTCGTCGGCCGGCGCCAGCACCGATACATTCGGCAGGCAGCGCAGATAAGACAAATCGTAGCTACCCGCATGGGTCGCGCCGTCGGCGCCCACCAGCCCGGCGCGGTCGATGGCGAACAGCACCGGCAGGTTTTGCAGGGCGATATCGTGAATCAGTTGATCGTAGCCGCGCTGCAGGAAGGTCGAGTAAATCGCCACCACCGGCTTCAAGCCTTCGCAAGCGAGCCCGCCGGCGAAGGTCAACGCATGCTGCTCGGCGATACCCACGTCGTGATAGCGCCCCGGAAAGCGCGCCGCGAACTCGACCATGCCTGAGCCTTCACGCATTGCCGGGGTGATGCCAACGAGCCTATCGTCCGCCTGCGCCATGTCACACAGCCATTCGCCGAACACCTGCGTGTAGGTCGGTTTTCCGCTGCTCTTGCCGGCGACGATGCCCTGCGCCGGATCGAATTTTCCGGGCCCGTGATACAGCACCGGATCGGCTTCGGCCAGTTTGTAGCCCTGCCCCTTGCGCGTGACCACATGCAGAAACTGCGGGCCCTTGAGAAGGCGCATGTTCTGCAGGGTGGGGATGAGCGAATCGAGGTCGTGGCCGTCGATCGGACCGATGTAGTTGAACCCGAATTCCTCGAACATGGTGCCTGGCACAACCATGCCCTTGGCATGCTCTTCGAGCCGCTTGGCCAACTCCCACAGTGGCGGTGCGACCCCCAGCACGCGTTCGCCGGCGCGCCGTGCCGCCGCATAGAAGCGCCCAGACATCAGGCGCGCCAAATAGCGGTTGAGCGCACCTACCGGCGGCGAGATCGACATGTCGTTGTCGTTGAGCACCACGATCAGACGCGCATCCTCATACACGCCGGCATTGTTCATGGCCTCGAATGCCTGGCCGGCGGACATCGCACCATCGCCGATCACCGCCACCGCGTGCCGGTTCTCGCCCTTCTGTCGCGCCGCCAGCGCCATTCCCAGCGCGGCCGAGATCGAGGTCGACGAATGCGCCGTGCCAAAGGTGTCGTATTCGCTTTCAATGCGGCGCGGAAAACCGGAGATGCCGCCGATCTGGCGCAGGCTGCCCATGCGCTCGCGCCGGCCGGTGAGAATCTTGTGCGGGTAGGTCTGGTGGCCGACATCCCACACCAGCCGATCATGCGGGGTATTGAAAACATAGTGCAAGGCGATAGTGAGTTCGACGGTGCCCAGATTGGACGACAAATGGCCACCGGTTTTTGATACCGAGTCAAGCACGAAGGCACGCAATTCGTCGGCCAGCGCGGCCAGATCGCGCCGCGCCAGGCGCCGCAAATCGTGCGGACTATTGATGGTTTCAAGCAACTTGTACATGTGCTTTCCGTTGCATTCTTGTATCGAGTGCGATTGCCGAATACAAACGACGGCTGCCGCTCGCGCAGCCGTACCCAAGCTGCCGGCGAGGCTCGGCGGCGCTCACTAAAAAGTCCTTCCTGCTATGAAGCGCACCAACTCGGCCAATGGCTTGCCACGCGTGCCGAAGGGCGCGAGCGACCCCAGCGCTTCTTCGCGCAACTCGGCGGCCTTGCGTCGCGCGCGAGCGAGTCCGAGAATCGAAACATAGGTAGGCTTGTGCTGCTGCTGATCCTTGCCGGCAGTCTTGCCAAGCGTGGCGGTATCGGCGGTGGCGTCGAGTATGTCGTCGACCACCTGGAACAAAAGACCGGCGCATTTCGCATAATGGTCCAGACGCGTATGTTCCTCTGTGCTTAGCGCCGCTCCGCCAAGTGCTCCCAAGTTGACTGCGGCACGTATCAGGGCCCCGGTCTTGTGGATATGCATCAATTCAAGTTCGGGTTCGGTCAGCGGCTTGCCCACGGAATCCAGATCGATCTGCTGACCGCCACACATGCCACGTGAACCTGCTGCCCGCGCCAGCAATTCGAGCATGCGCAATTGACGCGCCGCGTTCAAAGCCGCATGTGGCGCTGACAGCACCTGAAACGCGTGGGCCTGCAGGGCATCGCCCGCCAGCAGCGCCGTGGCGTAATCGAATTCGACATGTACCGTGGGCTTGCCGCGACGCAAGGCGTCGTCGTCCATGCACGGCAGATCGTCATGGACCAGCGAGTAGGCGTGAATCATCTCGACGGCGGCGGCCGGAATCTCCAGCACTTCAGGGGCGGCCCCGGCCAGTTCGCCGGCGGCAAACACCAGGAGTGGGCGCACCCGCTTGCCGCCACCCAGTACCGCATAGCGCATGGCGTCATGCAGCCTGGCAGGCAGCGCATCGGCGGGCGGCAACAGGCGCGCCAATGCAACTTCCATGCGCTGCTGCACCGCCGCCATCCAGGACGGAAAGTCCACGTTCAAGACGCCCCTCCGCCCTCGATCAGCGGCTTGAGCATGTCGTCCTCCAGTACTTTGACCTGCTGCTCGGCTACGCTCAAGCGTGATTGAGCCGCGCGAATCAATTCGGCGCCGCGCTTATAGGCTGTCAGCGAATCTTCGAGCGGCAGATCATCGGATTCCATCTGCGCGACGATGGCCTCCAATTCCATGACAGCGGCTTCGAAACTAAGGCTTTCCGCCGGTGCCGGCGAGGCAGGATTTTTCGGCAAGGCATTGGCACGGGCAGCGTATGACACGCAGGACCCGCAGTGTGCGGCTGGATCGGACCATCATTTTAAGGTGTCTTTGCCGATTGCGCCGGGTTAGAATAGGA
>JAYVWK010000453.1:0-3589 GCA_043786185.1 Burkholderiales bacterium | reverse complement strand
CGGCGATGCCGCTCACGCCGACCCGCAAGATCATCAAGGCGAGGCTTACGCAGGATCTTTTGCAGCGCTCGTAGAAAACCCGATAAGCCATGAAAATCGAAATCTTAGGCGGCGGTCCCGCCGGCCTGTACAGCGCCATCCTGATCAAGAAGTCTTTCCCGCAGGCTTTGATCCGCGTTGTGGAGCGCAACCGCGCCGACGACACCTTCGGCTTCGGCATCGTGCTGTCGGACGCGACACTGGCCAACCTGCGCCAGGCCGACGAACCCTCGTACCGCGACATCGCCGCCAATTTCGCCTACTGGGACGATATTTACGTCCATTACAAAGACAGCGTGATGAAGTCGGGCGGCCATGGCTTCTCGGGCCTGCTGCGCCTGAAGCTGCTCAACATCCTGCAGACGCGCGCCGCCGAACTGGGTGTCGAAATCGCCTACAGCAGCGAGGCCGGGAGTGTCGACGAGGCCGCCGCCGCGGCCGACCTGGTGATCGGATCCGATGGCATCAACAGCGCCGTGCGCGAACGCTGGAAGCAGCACTTCAAGCCCAGTGCCGACCTGCGCACCAACAAGTTCTGCTGGCTGGGCGCCACCATGTCGTTGCCGGGCTTCACCTACGCCTTCAAGGAAAACCAGCACGGCATCTGGAATCTGCATGCCTACATGTTCACGCGGCCCGGCGATCCGCCGCAATGCACCTTTGTGCTCGAAACCACCGACCAAGCTTTTCACAATGCGGGGCTGGTTGTCGAGGATGAAGAGCGCACCGCGCGTTATTGCGAGACGGTGTTCGCCGATGTGCTGGGGGCCAACAAGCTGTTGACCAACCGCTCGTTCTGGCGCAATTTTCCGACCATCAAGTGCGAGAAATGGAGCCACGAGAACGTGGTCCTCCTGGGCGATGCGGCGCATACCGCGCACTGGTCGATCGGCTCCGGCACCAAGCTGGCGCTCGAAGACGCGATTGCATTGCATGCTTCAGTGCTGCGTCACCCGAGCGACCTGCGCGCCGCACTTGTGGACTACGAAACGACGCGCCACGAAGAGGCCGAGCGCATCCAGCATGCGGCCAATGTCTCGCTGGTGTGGTTCGAGAATCTGCGGCGCTTCTGGAACATGGATGCGGTGCAGTTCAACTTCAGCATGATGAGCCGCTCCAAGGCGATCACCTTCGAGAACATGCGCATGCGCGACGCCGCGGGCGTCGCCGAACTGGAAAACTGGTGGAACGCGGATGTCGCGAAATCTCAAGGCGCAACCTTGCCCGCCGGCTTCAAGGCGCCGCCGATGTTCGCGCCGTTTCGCCTGCGCGGCATGCAACTGCGCAATCGCGTGGTGGTGTCGCCGATGGCGCAATACATGGCCGAAGACGGCGTGCCCGGTGACTGGCACCTGGTGCACTATGGCGCGCGCGCCGTCGGCGGCGCCGGGCTGGTATTCACCGAGATGACTTGTCCGACGACGGAGGCGCGCATCACCCCAGGCTGTGCGGGCCTTTACAACGACGCGCAGGTGGCCGGCTGGAAGCGGGTGGTCGATTTCGTGCACGCCAACAGTGAAGCGAAGATCTGCATGCAGCTGGGGCATGCTGGCCGCAAGGGCTCGACCCAGGTCGGCTGGAAGAAGATGGATCGTCCTCTGCCCGAGGGCAACTGGCCGCTTCTGGCACCGTCGGCGCTTGCGTACGATGCCGGCAACCAGATTCCGCGTGCAATGACGCGCGCCGACATGCAGTGTATCAGCGCCGATTTCGTGGCCAGCACGCGGCGCGCGATCGACTGCGGGTTCGACATGCTCGAACTGCACGCGGCGCACGGCTATCTGCTGGCCTCGTTTGTTTCGCCGATCACCAATCGGCGCACCGATGAGTACGGCGGAACGCTGGAAAACCGATTGCGCTGGCCGCTCGAAGTGTGGGATGCGATACGCGCGGTCTGGCCGCAGGACAAACCCATGAGCGTGCGCATTTCCGCCACCGACTGGATGCCCGGCGGCACCACCGGGGTTGACGCGGTGGCGATCGCGCGTGCCTTCAAGGCGCACGGCGCGGACTTGATCGACGTCTCCAGCGGTCAGACCGATCCGGCCGCAAAGCCGGTCTACGGGCGCATGTTCCAGGCCCAGTTCGCCGAGGCGGTGCGCATCGACGCCGGCATCGCCACGATGGCGGTGGGCGCGATCACCAGCGCCGATCAGGTCAATACCCTGCTGGCTTCGGGCCGCGCCGATCTGGTGGCGCTGGGGCGACCGCACCTGGCCGACCCCCACTTCACGCTGCACGCGGCGGCCGTATACGATTACCGTGACGTCGGCTGGCCCAAGCAATACCTGTCCGGCGCGCAGCAGGCGCATACCCTGGCGACGCGGGCACGCGAGGAAGCGGGGCGCAAGGAAGATGCGATCAGGGCGGAGCGGCGCGGCATCGCATAAGACTTGGATCGGCCCTGAGCGGACAAGCGCGCCGTTTCGATCGGGCCATCTTGCAACTACGTCCCTGCTGTATCGCGCCGGCATTTGCCATCGGTTCAGCAAGCCAGCAGCTGCATGCACGAAACCCTGTCGCTTGATGGGCCGGGCAACTGTACGGACAACACCGCAACCGGGCTTCAAGCCGGTGGTGCTTTGATATTCCGTTCGATCACGTGGATCGCAAGGCCGCTTACGAAAATGATGGCACTGGTGGTCAACAGCAAGTACAACATGCGGTCCCATGCAAGGTTGGCACCGACTAACGCGGTGACAATCAGCGGGCTCACGAACTGGCCAAGGTTCGAGCCCTGGTTGATCATGCCCTGCACAGTACCCACCTGGGCATTGCTGCGTGCGTGGGTTTGCGCGGCCGACATCACCGATCCCGGCAGAATGCCCACCGAGAACGAGAAGGCGACGCAGCCCAGATAGCGCGTCCAGTCCGGCAGCGCCGGCGAGAATATGACCAGGCAGTTCAGCGCTGTGGCACCACCGGCCATGCAAACATTGGTGCCGCGCGTGAGCCCGCGCTGCAACAGCATGCCGCCCAGAAGGTTGCCCGGAATGTTGGCGGCCACCATCAGCGCGGTGAGGAGCGCGGCCACGCCCAGCGGCGTCTGGCGTTCGCCCACCATGAAGGTCGGCAACCAGACCATGATGGCGTAAAAGTTGAAGGCGTAGCAGCCGAAGGCCAGCGCTATCCACCAGGGACCGGGCTTGCGCAGCGGCCCGGCGGAGGCGCGCCAAGTGCCGCCGGCGGCGCCGGCGGGCGCTGCGTATTCGGCGCGCAGCGAATACAGCAAGACCATGGCCGCAAGCGCGCAGACGGCGGTGGTGAGCCAAAGCGCGCGCCAGCCGTGGGCTGCGATCAGTAGCGGCGCCAGCAGCATGCCAAGGGTGGTGCCGGTGGGCATGTAGGCGCCCCAGAAACTGAAGATGCGCTTGCGATCAGCCACGACTGTCGATTGCATGATCAGCGCGGGTGCCGACACCACGATGGACAGGAAGCCGACGCCTTCGAAGAAGCGGCTGCCGAGCAGCCATCCGGACCCTGGCGCGAGGGCGCCGACCACTCCCCCCATGATCAGGCAGCCGAGCCCGCTCATGCACATGCGGAACGC
>JAYVWK010000452.1:0-11174 GCA_043786185.1 Burkholderiales bacterium | reverse complement strand
GGCCAGCTCGCCTTCCCGCTTCTTGATCTGGTCGGTCGCCTTGGCAGCGGCCTCGAGAGTCACGTCGCTGAAGATCTTTTTCTCGGCGTCGGTCAGCTTGCTCCACACATGCGGGGCGACCTGCGTGGTCAGTCCATCGACGATATGGCCGGTCAGCATGATGTGCTTTTGCACTTCATAGAACTTCTTGGCTTCGATGGTCGTGAGCGGGTTCTCCTGCGCTTCGACCGTGCCGTTCTGCAAGGCCAGGTAGACCTCGGCGAAGGCGATCGGGGTCGGGTTGGCACCGCAGGATTTGGGCGTGGCCATGTAGGCAGGCACGTCCGGCACCCGGATTTTCAGATTTTTCATGCCGGCGCAATCCTTGAACGGTTTGTTCGAGGAAGTATGGCGCGCGCCGTAGTAGGTGTAGGCGGTGATCTGAATCCCGGTTTTCATGCGGAACTCATCGACCATGTCCTTGAACACCGCGCTCTTGGAATAGGCGATCAGGTGGTCGGCGTCACGGAAAATGAACGGGTAGTAGGCGATCCCCAGGCGCGGATAGCTGCGCGCGGCAAACGAGGGGCCGCTGATGATCATGTCGACAGTACCCAGTGCCATGCCCTGATTGATGTCGGTTTCCTTGCCCAGCGACGAGGCCGGGAACACCTGGATATCGAACTTGCCGTTGGTGCGCTTCTTGATCTCCTCGGCGGCCCACACCGATTGCGTGTGGTACGGCTCCGCGGTTTCGTAGACGTGCGCCCATTTGAGCTTTTGCTGCGCCAGCGCGCCGCCGGCGGTAAGCGAAAGCGCAATCGCGGCGCCGATCAGGCCGAGTCGGGGGTTGAGTTTCATGCTGGGGTCTCCTTCATTGGTTGGGGGTGAATCTGTGTTGCCGGATTTACTTCAAGGCTTGCAGTTTTTCGTAGGTGGCCTTGTCCCAGGTGGCGTCCGGGCCCATGTGCAGCTTGGTCAGGGCCGCCTGGAACGGCTTGCGGTCGGTCTTGACCACAATCTTCTTGTACTTGGTCACGAACTCTTCGACCAGCTTGTTTTCGGAGGTGACGATCTCTTCGCTGGCCTTGTCGCCGGCTTCGCGGAAGATCGCCTCGAAGCTCTTCTTGTCGGTATCCGACAGTTTGTTCCACACTCCCCCGGCTACGATGGTGATCAGCATTTCGGTGATGTGGCCGGTCAGGTTGATGTGCGACTGCACCTCGTAGAACTTTTTGGCCTCGATGGTCGGCAGCGGATTCTCCTGCGCGTCGACGGTCTTGTTTTGCAGCGCCAGGTAGACCTCGGCAAAGGCGATCGGGGTCGGGTTGGCGCCGGTGCCGCGCGGAAACATGGTGTAGAGCGGTGCATCAGGCACGCGGATCTTCAGGCCCTTCATGTCGTCAGGCTTGTTGATCGCCTTGTTGGCGGTGGTGTGGCGCACGCCGTAATAGGTCACCGCAACAGGCTTGTTGCCGCCCTTCTTGTAATAGCCGTCGGCCAATTCCCAGAACAGGGGGCTGGTGACATAGGACTTCCAGTGCTTGTAGTCGCGGAACATGAAGGGCGCGCCGCCGATGGCCAGCGGCGGATGGGTGCGCGCGGCGAACAACTGGCCGGTGTAGATGATGTCGATGGTGCCGATCGAGAGGCCCTGGTTGATGTCGGTTTCCTTGCCCAGGGAAGAGGCCGGGAAGACCTGCATTTCATAGCGGCCGGCGCTGCGTTTTTTCATCTCGTCGGCGGCCCATAGCGCCCATTTGTGAAACGGCTCCGAGGTTTCGTAGACGTGGGCGAACTTGAGCTTGGTTTGTGCGAAAGCCGCTGCCGGCAGTGCCATGCAGGATGCCGCGAGCAAAGCGGCGAAGATTGGCTTGGTGGTCGATTGCATGTGTGTCCCCTTTTGGTTGTTTGAGAAAACGCTGAATAAGTCCCTGTACCGCGGACTCTCGAACGACAGTTCTCAATTGAATCAATACCCTGCAAGAGCGGCTCTTGTCCCCTACGGACTTATTCAGTGTTTCCTTAACGCGTGCGCATAGCGGGAATGCTTGCATCGTGAGGATCCGCCCACGATGTGTTCGGTACCAGCGGCACCCAGCCCGGTCGCCCGGGATCCTTGTCATAAGGATAACCGCCCAGAGACTTGTAGAGCTCGGCATACTGCCCGAGCTTGTCGTGATCGAGCGCTACTCCCAGACCGGGCCCGTCGGGCACGCGGATCGCGCCATCGACGTAGCCCATCTTGCCACCGACAATCAGGTCATCGGCCAAGTGGTGATAGTGGGCGTCGGCGCTGTAGCTCAAGTTGGGCAGTACCGCGCCCAGATGCAGCATCGAGGCCAACTGAATCCCCAGTTCGCCCGAGGAATGCACGGCGATGCCCAGTTGCATGGTCTCGCACACGCCAGCGGCCTTGATGCAGGGCCGGATACCGCCCCAGAAGGTGGTGTCGAGCAGGATCACGTCGATCGCATGGTCGCGGATGTTCGATGCAAGCTGCTCGAAGTTGACCACCACCGTGTTGGTGGCGATGCGCAAGCCCGTGGCGGCGCGTACCTGACGATTGCCGTTCAAGCCCCAGGTCGGGTCTTCGAAATAGTCGTTTTTAAGATCGGCGATGGCGCGGCCGAAGCGCACGGCATCTTCCAGCGGCAAGGCGCAGTTGGGGTCGTAGCGGAAGGTGTCGCCGGGCAGCGCCGCGGCGAGTGCGCGATAGCAGGCAAGCTCATGGTCCGGCGGGAACACGCCCCCCTTGAGCTTGTGGCTGGTGAACCCATGCTGCGCCTTCAGTGCCAGGGCGTGGGCCACCAGTTGTTCGGCGTTGCGTACTTCATGGCGGCCGGCGCCGTCGGGATAGCGAAAAAACAGGTAGCTGGCGAAGGGCACGCTGTCGCGCAACTTGCCGCCGAACAGTTGGTAGGCCGGAACCCCGAGTGCTTTGCCGACAATGTCGATGCAGGCGAATTCGATCGCCGCCAGCATCTGGGTGCGATTGTTGTACAGGCTGGCGGTCGGGTTGGCGAGCATGAAGCGCTGGCGCTCCAGGTCGAACGGACTGGTGCCCACTAGATAGGCTTCGAGCGCCTTGATCGCCGCCTCCGCACTCTCGCCACCACCACCCATCTCGCCCAATCCGGTAATGCCGGCGTCGGTATCGACTTGGACCACGGTGCGCACGAAGCGGCCCCAATGGCAGCCGTTGGCATGGCGCAGCGGCGCCTCCAGCGGCACGGTGACAGTGGTCGGGCGAATCGCCGTGATGCGGATCGGTTTCAATTGCGCACTTTCAGACTTCGATGGCCATGCCGGCACCCATCACCTGTACCTTGGTCGCCTGCGTCTTGTCGGCCGCCAGTTTGAAAGCCTCGACCGCCTGGCCCAGCGGGAACTGTTTGGTCAGGAGCGGTCGCACGTCGACCTTGCGCAGGGCCAGATATTCCACTGCCCAATCGAACTCGATGCCCCAGCGAAACGCGCCGCGATAGTCGATTTCACGCTGCATCACGAGGTTGGTCGGGAATTGCATGCCATCAGGCGGCAGGGTACCCACCTGCACGATCACCCCGCCGCGCTTGACCGCATCTAAGCATGACAGCAGCGCACGCGGATGGCCGGCCGCTTCCAGCGCGACATCGAAGCGTCCAGCGTATTCTTTTGCGTCGGTTTGGTCGGAGCGAAAGGTGTGATCGGCACCCACTTGCCTGGCCACTGACAGCGGGCGATCGAGCACGTCGCATACCGTGACCTCCGCCGCACCGGCCAACTTGGCGGCGCTGGCACACAGGCTGCCGATGGTGCCGGCGCCGGTGACCAAAACCCGTTTGCCGGACAGATTGCCGCCGGCGCGCTGCACCGCATGCAGGCCAACGGCGAACGGTTCGGCGAAGGCTAGTTCGCCCAGGCTGATATCGGTATCGACCGGCATCACCTGGCGCGCGCCCAGGATGAACAAGTCGGAGAACATGCCCTGGGCATGCGGAAATACGCTCGCACTGCCCAGGAAGAACATGCGCTCGCACAGGTTTTCGCGACCCGAGCGACAGGCCGGGCAGCGCCCGCAGGGATGCGAAGGGTTGATCGCGACTTTCATGCCGGCAACCAGACCACGGACGTTGCTGCCCACTGCCTCAAGCACTCCCGATGCTTCGTGGCCGGGGGTCAGGGGTTCCTTGACGACAAAGTTGCCGACCCGCCCTTCGAAGTAATAGTGCAGGTCGGAGCCGCAGATGCCGCCGGCGCCTAAGCGTATCAACACCTCGTCGGGTTTGGGCTCGACCGAAGATAGCGGCTCGAGGACAATTTTTTCCTTGCTGTGGATACGGCAGTTGACGAGGCTCATGGGCTCGGGCTTTCATGGAATATCGTGACTGCGGCGGGTCGGCGCTTCGCGCCCGGCCAGCCGGCGGTGAATCGTTTGTGCGACAACTGCATGTGGCTCTTCATGGCCTTGGCGGCGGCGGCGTCGCCGGCTTCGAGTGCCGCAAGAACCCGCCGATGTTCAGCGATCGCCGCCGCCCAGTGCGCGGGATTTTCAAAATAGCCGGCCAGCTTGGAAAACAGCGGGCTGGTGCGGCCGTCGAACAACTGGCGCACCACGCTCACCAGTACGCCGTTGCCGGCAGCCTCGGCGATACGCACATGAAAGCGGCGATCGCCCTCGATCGGAATATGGCCGGCGGCCGCCTCGGTTTCCATCTGTTCAATCGCGGCGCGCACCCCTTCGATCTGCGCCGAGGTGATGTTCTTGGCGGCCAGCGCGGCGATCTGTGGCTCGATCACCGCGCGGGCGCGGGTGAGTTCGAGCGGGCCATCGTCCTCGCGCAGGGCGGCATCGACATTGACGGCATCCGGGCGCCGGGCGTAGATGCCGGAGCCGATGCGGATGTCGACATAGCCTTCGACTTCCAGCGCGATCAGCGCCTCGCGTACCGAAGGTCGGCTCACGCCAAATTGTTGCGCCAGATCGCGCTCCGGTGGCAGACGCGTGCCGGGCGCGTATTCACCAGCTACGATCAGTGCACGCAACTGTTCGGCGATTTGTCGGTAGAGACGGCTGGGTTCTATGCTGGTCAGCGGCATTTGGGGATGGCGATTCGTGCCCACGATAGTGGGACGCCTGAGAGTCTGTGAAAAAATCAAAAATACAGCTTTTTCACCGAACGGGGCTTGGTTGCAGACGAACTCGCATTGTCGACCTCTCAGAATGGTCCAGGATCGATTTGTTTGTTCTGGTCAATGGTTGAAGCACCCTCGACAATGAATCAATTGTTCCTCAATCGATTTTTTCACAGCCTCTGAGGTCGCAAAGCTTGGGGGTGCCGGGCAGGGTGTCGGTCGAGCGTCTGCGCCAGTGGCCGGTATTGAGGTCAAGCTTCAAGTGGTTTGCAACAAATTGGCCTGACCAATTGACCAATTGCGAAGGATTTCACAGTCGCCGCGGCGCTGTCAAGGCACCGTCATGCGGCAATGCGGCATTCGCCGCACCGTCAGCCGGGCACCATATATGGGTAGCCGCGCACTACATACACGCTGCAACTACAAGAAACTTTGCACCTCAATGCCCGGCACGGTCGCGAAGTGCGCATCGAAGCTGAGCAAAGGCATTCGGTGCTGGCGGGCCAGCGCGGCGATCCACAGGTCGTTGGTCGGAATCGGCGTTCCCCGTTCACGCAGTAGCGCGAACAGTTCGGCATAGTGCCAGGCTGTCTTTTCATCGAGGGGCATGACCCGGACGCGCGGGGTGGCCAGAAAGGTTGCCAGCTTCTCGCGGTTGGCTGGCCGGCGCGTGCCCGCCGCGAAACCGCCAAGCAGTTCGCCCAGGACGATCAGTGGCAAGTGGATTTCGCTTGGCGTGCGCAGAGCAGCCAGCGCTTTTGCATCGCCCTTGAAGAAGGCACTGTAGACGTTGGTGTCGATGATGCAAGCGCTCATTTGCGCAGCGGGCGTGGCTTCGCCTTCTTGCCGTCTTGTGGATCGACTCGATAGCGCGCTTTGGGCTCGGCAACCCAGAGTGCCTGATCCACTCGGCCGAAAGGCGCGATCGCCTCTTCGAACTCCGCCGCCTGCGCTTTCGACCAGGTGCCGGCCAAGGCATCCAGATCGTTGTATGCCTGGCCGGACCGGCCAAAATGCTGGGTCAGGACTTCGATGATGGTGCGGTTGACGCTGGTCTTGCGTTGCCGGGCATCCGTTTTTATGCGCGCAAGAATCATGGCGTCGAGTCCACGCAAGCTAAGGTCGGGCATGGCGTCTCTCGATTGATAGCAGTTATAAAAATGCTAGCACAATCACGCTTTTCGCGCGCCCGGCGCACTTGATGGCCAGGATGGTCGTCGCAGGCATGGCAGCGCCTCAGTGCTGTTTCACCAGGGTCCCGCGCTATGCGATGATCCGCAACCTGGAACGCCAAGATCGCCTGCCATGCTTACCGCTGCCGACAACAAGCTACTGACCCGTACCGGTCCCGAGACTGCGATGGGCCGCTATTTCCGCAGTTTCTGGCTGCCGGTGGCCTTGTCGCGCGAATTGCCGGAGCGCGACGGCGCGCCGATCCGCGTCAAGGTGATGGACGAAGACCTGATCGCCTTCCGCGCCAATGACGGCCGTGTTGGCCTGGTAACACCGGTGTGCCCGCATCGCGGTGCCAACCTGTTTTTCGGGCGCAATGAGGATGCTGCGATTCGCTGCGTGTATCACGGCTGGAAGTTCGATCTGGCAGGCAACTGCATCGAAATGCCGAATGTTCCTTCGGAGGCCGCCTACCACGGCAAGATGCACATTACGGCCTATCCGACGCGCGAATTCGCCGAGATGGTCTGGGCCTACATGGGACCTGCCGGACGCGAACCTGCCATGCCGCACCTCGAAGTCGGCCTGGTGCCGGCGTCGCACCGTTATGTGTCGAAAAAGCTGCAGCAATGCAACTGGGCGCAATCGATCGAAGGCGCGCTCGACACCGCGCATTTTTCTTTTTTGCACATGCCGGCGCCGAAGGTGGCCGAGACCATGCACCCGGATGCCAACGCCGACCAGAAGCGCCTCAAGTGGATGCGCGACGACCCCTTGCCGCGTTTCTCTTTCGTCGACCATGCTGCGGGCTTTGCCGCCGGTGCCGCGCGCGACGCCGATAGCGATGATCTTTACTGGCGCATCAGCCAGTACCTGGTGCCCAACCACAGCCTGGCGCCGAACGCGCTTCCTGGCGAGAACTATCAGGGGCAAACCTGGGTGCCAATCAGCGATACGGAGTGCTGGATTTACACCTATGCCTGGAATCCCCTGCGGCCGTTGACAGAAGCGGAGCACGCCAAACTCGCTACCGGCCACGGGGTGCTGGGGCAAATCGGGCCGGATTACCTACCATTGAGTAACCGCGGCAACGACTACCGCATCGATCGTCACGAGCAGAAGCACCTGACCTTCACGGGCATCAAGGGCGTGTCCGAGCAGGACGCCATGGTGCAAGACAGCCAGGGCCTGATCGCCGATCGCACGCATGAGCACTTAACGCCGACCGACGCGGCTGTGGTGCGCTTCCGGCGCGTTGTGCTTAACGGGGCGAACGATCTGGCAGAAGGCAAGTTGCCGCGGGTGGCCAGCCAGCCCGAGGCGTATCGAATGCGCTCGGGCAGTTGGGTGGCGAACCGGGCCTTGGCTTTTGTGGACGTGATGCAACAACGTTTTGCCGATCAGACCGGGCTTGCGCCAGCCGCGGCACCAGGAGATTCGAAATGCGAATGAACCTTTGTGCAGGCTTGGGGGCAGCCCTTGCCATGTGTTGTGCCTGCCTGCCAAGCGTGGCGCCGGCCCAGACCTATCCCGCGAAGCCGGTGCGCATCATCGTGCCCTATCCGCCCGGTGGCATCGGCGACACCGTCACGCGCGCCCTGGCCCAGGGCATGGCCGAGCAAATGGGCCAGCCTTTCGTGATAGAAAACAAGCCTGGCGCCAGCCAGATGATCGGCGCCGAAATGGTTGCGAAATCACCGGCCGACGGCTACACCCTGTTCCTCGGCAGCGTCACCAGCCTGGCGATCAATGTCAACTCGCAGAAGAAGATGAGCTATGACCCGGCGCGCGATTTCGCGCCCGTATCGATGGCGTTTTTCTCGCCGCTGTACCTGGTCGTCAATCCGGCGGTGCCGGCCGTAACTGTGCGCGAACTGATCGCGCTGGCGCGAGCCCAGCCCGGTAAGCTCACTTTCGCCTCGATCGGCCAGGGCGGCTCCATTCACCTGGCGGGCGAACTGTTTCGCTCGATGGCCGGGCTGGAGATGACGCATGTGCCTTACAAGGGGAGCGCACCGGCATTGACCGATGTGATCGGCGGGCAGGTGAGCCTGATGTTCGATGCCGGTGTATCGGCCCTGCCGCAGGTGCGCGCCGGCAAGTTGCGCGCGCTGGCCGTGACCAGCGCCAAACGCAGCAGTTCGGCGCCGGAATTGCCGACCGTAGCCGAGGCCGCCAATCTGCCCGGCTATGAGGCGACGATCTGGTTCGGGCTGGTGGCCCCGGCCGGCACGCCGCGTGAGATCGTCGCGCGCTTGTCAACGGAGTTTGCCCGTGTGTCGCGCCAGGCGGCGCTACGTGAGCGCTTCGCGCCGCAAGGGGTGGAACTGGCGGCAACTACGCCGGAGGAGTTTGCCGAAATCATCAAGGCCGAGATACCGAAGTGGGGCAAAGTGCTGCGCGATGCCAACGTTGTGCCGGAGTGAAATCCGGCGCCTGTGGTTATGAGCACAGGAATCCGAGCCTGCGCCCATGTGTTGCCGCCGCGCTTACATGCCAAGGAGTTGGTGGTATGAATCCGGCAGTTGCAGGAGCGCGTTACGGTCGGCCATCGGATCGCCAACCGCGGCGGCTGCGCCAAAAGGCAGCAGGCCCGCTTTCCAGCTGGAGTGATCGGTCCCGCCGCCTGACAGCAGGGCGCCGGTGGCGATGCCAAATGCGATGATGGCGGTAATGAAGATTTTGTCGGTGTTCATGATGGTTTCCTTCGATTGGGTTAGCCGTGAAACACGCTGATCCGCAGTTTTTGTTGCATCACGCGTTGGCGATGTCTTATTTATAGGCGCGGGTATTGCCTTGTTAAAGGGGCAGTTACGCCGCCTGGTGCGTAAACGCACGGCCGCCCGCAATGCGGGGCTAAAGTCGCGGCGAACCGGCCTTGAGAGCGTGATGAAGTTCACGTGTTCCCGCTTTTCAACCGGCGCCCTACGGCGCCTTATCTGCCGGAGCGAATAAATGTTATCGGTCCAACCCTCGATCGTCGGCCTGCGCAGTGTCGAGATGTTTGCGCAGATGAGCACGTCACGTCTCGAAGAACTGGCGCCCCAGTTCGCCTGGAAACGGGTTGCGGCCGGCCAGCATCTGGTCTCGCGCGACGCGCTCGACCGCGAAGTCCACCTGATCATCGGCGGCCGGGTGCGGGTGACGATGTCGACCGCGTCCGGGCGGCAGATCACCTACAAGGATCTAGGTCCGGGGAGCGCGGTCGGCGTTCTTGCGGCGATCGATGGTGCGGGGCGAGCCACCGACGTGATTACGCTCGATGACACACTGGTTGCGTCAATGGGCGAGGCCCTGTTCCACAGGTTGTTGGGCGAGTCGCCCGCGGTGGCCGACTGGATGCTCAAATCCTTGGTGCGCATGGTGCGTGAACTTTCGGACCGTGTTTACGAAGTCAGTGCGTTGGGGGTGCAGAATCGGGTGCACGCCGAAATGCTGCGCCTGGTCAAGGAAGCCGGCGTCACCGACAATCGGGCGATGCTTGACCCGGCTCCCACGCATGTTGATATCGCCGCCCGCGTCAGCACCTACCGCGAGCAGGTCACGCGCGAGATTTCCGCCATGGTCAAGGAAGGGCTGGTGCTGCGCTCTGGCCATACGCTGGTGGTGCCGGACGTAGGGCGGCTGGAGCGTATCGTTGCCGAGGTGCGGCGCATTTCGTAGGCTTTGGTGCAGCGTTCGCGGCAGGCGGATTGAGTGAAAATGCATGTGTTTGCTTGCATTGCGGCAGGTCCAGCCGCTACAAACAACGGACAATTGATTTGCTACTGACAGGCGATGAAATCGGCGGTGCCAATGCGCTATTCACTATTTTCAGTCAATGACCACCATCCGCGCCTGCCGCGCACGCTGCCGGAGCTCTACGGCCAGGTGATTCGCCATTGCGCTTTGGCCGAAACCCTGGGATACGACACGTTTTTCTGTGCCGAACACCATTTCCATGAATACGGCGTGGTGCCTGACCCGGCGGTGATGCTGGCCACTCTGGCGCAGCGCACCAGTCGCATCCGCCTGGGTACGGCGATCTCGATCCTCACTTTTCATGATCCGCGGCGCATTGCCGAAACCTATTCCATGGTCGACACGCTTTCCGGCGGACGCCTGGTGTTCGGTGTCGGTTCGGGCTACCTGGCGCATGAGTTTGTCGGCTATGACCGTGACCCGCGCGAGAAGCGTGATCGCTTCAACGAGAACCTGGACATCGTCAAGCGCCTGATGGCTGGCGAGTCACTGAGCTACCAGGGTCAGTTTTCCAGGAGCGAAAAGGTGGCGCTCAATGTGTTGCCGTTCGAGGGTCGGGTGCCGCCGATTCATGTGGCGGTGCTGGCGCGCGCAGCGGCCTACCATGTGGGCAAGCAGGGCGACCGCATCTTCACCGTGCCTTACGCTTCGTGCAAGGATTTCGCCGACATCGGCCTGATGCTCGAAGAGTATCGCCGCGGGCGCGGTGAGGCCGGGCTCGAAGCCGACGACGACGATCACGTGTTCACCCTGCATGCCTATGTGGCGCACAGTGACGAAGAGGCGCGCGCGCAGTGCAAGGCGGCCTACGAACTCTACGTCGATACCCGGCTGTACGCGAAAAAGCACCAGTACGAAGACATCGTCGCTAACGGCATCTGCCTGTTCGGCTCGGTCGAAACGGTAACAGCGAAAATGTGTCAGCTGCATGCGATGGGCATACGCCATGTGGCGACGCTGCAAAACTTCGGCGCCCTCGATCCCAGTCTGGTCGAGCGCTCGATGACGCTGTTTGCGCGCGAAGTCATGCCCGCGGTCGCTGCGCGCGTTGGCGCTGTCGCAGTGGCTACCGCGCCGGCCGGCGGCGCGCTCGCGCAAGCGGCCTGATCAATCCAGCCGCGCCCCGGTGCGCTTGATGATCGGCGCCCACTTTTGCGCTTCGT
>JAYVWK010000451.1:0-3367 GCA_043786185.1 Burkholderiales bacterium | reverse complement strand
ACGGCGGGCGTCGGCTTCGCCGACACCGCAACCAGCGGCGCGCGTTTCTCGGCACCGGGCTTCGGGCAGTCCAACGGCGTGTCGTTCAACACCTCGGTCAATCATGGCGCGATCGGGCGCCTGGGGCTCATCGCGCGCCAGCCGCTTGTGAGCGGGGAGCGCAGCGCCCAGCGGCGCAGCCTTGAACTGGGCGCCGATGCGGCCGCAGGCGAACTTGAGGCCGCCGAACAGGCGATGGCGCTGCGCGTGGCTGAAGCCTATTTCGATCTCGCCATGGCAGCGGAAGCGGAGCGCGTGTTGCGCCGGCAACAGGTGGCTGTGGAACGCGCGCTGACCCAGGCCCGAGACCGCTTTCTGCTGGGCGACGTGCCGATCACCGACACCCATGAAGCGGCGGCGCGCGCCGAAGGCGTCAAGGCGCAGGTGCTCGCCGCCGAAGCAGAGGTCGAACTCAGGCGCGCCGCCCTGGCCGACCTGACCGGGCTGCTGGCAACACAATTGGCGGCGCGCGCACCGAATCGCATCATCGCCAGCGACGAATTGCCTTCACTGGAGCGCGCGCTGGCCGCAGCCACGGCGAACAACCCGGCATTGCGCGCACGCGCCGCCGCGGTCGACATCGCGCGCCAGGAAGTCGGGAAGCATGCCGCCGGCGCCGCCGCCTCGGTCGATCTGGTGGCGCAGATCGGGGTCGAGCGGCTTGCCGGCAACGGCGACTTCGGCAGCGCCAGCAGCGGCGCCACCAATGGCCTGATCGGCGTGCAGGTGAGCCTGCCCTTCACCCTGGGCGCTTACCGCAGCGCACGCCAGGACGAGGCGGCACGCATGGTCGAGAAGGCGCAAGCCGAATTGCAGCGCGCGCGCCAGCAGATCGCCCTGCAAACGCGCACAGCGTGGCTTGGCCTGTCCGTCGGTCGGGGCCGCATCAATGCCCTTGCCGAGGCGCAGAAGGCGAGCAATGCGCGCCTGGATGCGACACGCCTCGGGCGCAGCGTCGGCGATCGCACCACGCTCGACCTGCTGAACGCCGAAAGCGACGCGGCGGCGGCTGACTTGAACCTCACGCGCGCGCGGGTCGGGCTGCTGCTGGACCGCCTGCGCCTGGCCGCCTTGGCCGGTGCGCTCGACGAAGCGCTTTTGATGAAGGTCAACGCCAGCCTGGGCGAAGAGCCGCGATGAAGCACGCAACGCAAGCGCGGCCGGCTGCGCAGAGCGGGTTTCGGCAATTGCAAACCGAGCGTGGCATTCAAGGGAGAACGTAATGGCACACATTGTCATTCTGGGCGCCGGCACCGGCGGCATGCCGGCGGCTTATGAACTGCGCGCCGCGCTGGATCGCGCGCATCGCATCACCGTGGTCAACGCGGTGGATTACTTCCAGTTCGTGCCATCCAATCCGTGGCTCGCGGTGGGCTGGCGCGAGCGCGATGCGATCACCTTTCCGATCCGTCCGTACTTGGAGAAGAAGGAGATTGACTTCGTGGCGCAGCGCGTGACTCGCATCGATGCCGAGGGCAACGCGCTGGAGTTGCAGGACGGCACCCGCCTGGCCTATGACTACCTGGTGATCACCACTGGCCCCAAGCTCTCGTTCGACGAAGTGCCGGGCGCCGGCCCTGCCGGCCATACCCATTCGATCTGCACTGTCGATCATGCCGAAAAGACCTGGGCGCAGTACCAGGAGTTTCTCAAGCAGCCGGGGCCGGCGATCATCGGCGCCATGCCCGGCGCCTCGTGCTTCGGCCCGGCCTACGAGTTCTCCTTCATTTTCAACACCGACCTGAAACGCCGCAAGCTGCGCAACAAGGTGCCGATCACCTATGTCACCAGCGAGCCCTACGTCGGCCACATGGGCTTGGGCGGGGTCGGCGACTCGAAGTCGATGCTGGAGAGCGAATTCCGCAACAACGACATCAAGTGGATCACCAATGCGAAGGTGACAAAAGTCGAGGCCGGCCGAATGTTCGTCACCGAACTCGACGACATGGGCCAGGTGAAAAAGGAGCATGAGCTGCCGTTCAAGTTCAGCATGATGCTGCCGGCGTTCAAGGGGGTCGATGCGGTGGCCGCGGTCGAAGGCCTGTGCAATCCGCGCGGCTTCGTGCTGGTCGACGAACACCAGCGCAGCAGGAAGTACCGCAACATCTTTTCGGCAGGCGTGTGCATCGCGATTCCGCCGGTGGAGGTCACGCCGGTGGCCACCGGGGCGCCCAAGACCGGTTACATGATCGAGACCATGGTCACGGCCATCGTGCACAACATCGCCGCCGATCTGGCAGGCCACGCGGCCACGGCCAAAGGTAGCTGGAACGCGATCTGCTTGGCCGACATGGGTGACACAGGCGCCGCCTTCGTCGCCCTGCCGCAGATGCCGCCGCGCAACGTGAACTGGTTCAAGAAGGGCAAGTGGGTGCACCTGGCCAAGATCGCGTTCGAAAAGTACTTCATGTACAAGATGAAAAACGGCACCTCCGAACCGATCTATGAAAAGTACGTGCTGAAGATGCTCGGCATCGAGCGGCTGGAAAGATGAGCCGCGGCTATCGCTGTCGCGATCGCCGCAAGGCAATCAGGTGGAAAAGGCCTGATCTGTTGATCCATCGCAATCAACTTTCCTCGAATCAGGTGTTTCATGTCATCTGTACGTTCGATCGATTCCGCCATGAAGACTCTCAGCGACTTCCTTTCGACGGTGCCGCTTGCAACCGGCATTTTCGGTTTCGGCCCGGTCTAAACGCTGCTGGGACGCGATACCTGCCGTATGAAGCGTTGAACGTTCCTTCCTGTCACCGGCTGCGCACCGGCACGGGCGCGCACTGGCCAACTGTCCTTGAAAGGTCGGCAATCATGTCTCTCGAAACTGGTAACACCATCGAAGCAGGGTTCAGGCGACAGTTTGTGAATATCGCCACCGTCGCTACCCGTCCCAGCCTTGTTCGCTTCCACGAAAACGTCACGCACGAAGCCGCGCCGCCAACGGACGATGGAGTGGCGGTCGAGCAAGTCAAGGCAAGCGAACATCCGCTGCTCGACCAGTGGCGGCGCAGGCGACCCGAGCCCGGCTGAAGCCGGACTCGGCCGGAAACCTTGAAAGACCGATCGACATGACCTATCACTTCAGCAAGACCCTGGATTCATCAATGGACGCCGCCGTATCGCGGGTGACCGAAGCCCTCAAGAAGGAAGGCTTCGGAGTGCTCACCGAAATCGATGTGCAGAAAACCCTGAAGGCGAAAATCGATGTCGACTTTCGCCCCTATCGCATCCTGGGCGCATGCAATCCCGGCTTTGCCCATCAGGCGCTCCTGGCCGAAGACAAGATCGGCACCATGCTGCCGTGCAATGTGATCGTGCAGGAGCATGCGCC
>JAYVWK010000450.1:0-2553 GCA_043786185.1 Burkholderiales bacterium | reverse complement strand
CCCTGGATTTCGACGTCGACTGCGCTGCCGTCAAACTTGAGAAACTGCATTTCGGCTACGGATGTGTGTATCGCCCCGCCCACGAGTGCCGCAATGCGTTGCTGCGCGATGGGGCGAGAGCCGGGCTCGACCAAGTCGAGGAAGGTGGCGCCGCTGATCTGTGCGGCCGCGCTTGCGCCCAGCAAGGCGGTCGCGGCAGGGTTGCTATAAATGACCTTTCCATCGCGATGCACCAGGATCGCCTCGGGCGACCACTCCGTGAGCGTGCGGAAGCGCTGTTCGCTTTCGGCAAGCCGGTTGATTGCGCCGCGCTCCTCGGTGATGTCGCGATGCATGGCGAACCATCCGCACACCGCTCCGGTGGCATCGATATCGGGCGCGTAGTTGGACTCAAGCAGGCGCTCGCTGCCGTCGGTGCGCCGCTGGGTCCGCTCGAATCGGAAGGTGTTACCGGCCAGGACAGAACTGATATGCGGTTTGACCAAGGCATAGACGTCTTCCCCGACCACCTCGCGCAGGGTCCTGCCGACGATCTCGCTGATCGGGCGTTCCATCAAATCAGCGTATCCCTGATTGGAAAACTGGTAACGTTCATTCGTGTCATTCAGGGTAATGTAGGCTGGCGCGGCGTTCAGTACGCGCTGCATTTCGAGCACCTTCACTATGAGCAACTGTTCTGCCAGTTTGCGCTTGGAGATGTCGCTGCCGACGCCGCGGTAGCCGGTGAAGCTGCCGTCGGCCGCAAAGATCGGCGTGCCGCTAATCGAGACCCAGTGTGCGCGCCCGGCTTTGTCGGGTCGCTGCATTTCGAAATGATGAAACGGCAGGTGCGCCTCCAGCACTGCCTTGTGGGCAGCCCAGTCGGCCGCCGACACGTTCGGCGCCGGCATGTCCCAGCGGGTCCGGCCGATGTGATCTGCGTTAGTAATGCCGGTCCTCAGTTCGAGTTCGCCGTCCATGTGCACAAAGCGGAACTGCGCATCCTGCTCCCAGTACCAGTCGGAAGACAACTCGGTGAGGCTGCGGAAACGCGCTTCGCTGGTTTTAAGGGCCGATAGGTTGCGCCGGCGGCTTGTCGACACAACGCCCAACACGGCTGCCAATGCCATCACCAACACGCTCCCGGCAATAGCCGCGCCGAGGTATGCCCGCCGGCTCTCCTGCAGGGTGGCTTGTATGTCCCGCAGGGACGATGCCACCAGCACGACCATGGGGTAATCGTCAAGCGTACGGTAGCTGACCACCCGCATCTCCCCATCCGAGGCAGCGACGCCCATGTAATGTCCGCTGCGCGCCTTGAGGAGTTCCTTGAACAGTTGTGATGCCCGGACATCTTCCCCATAACTGATCTTGCCGCTGTTGCGACGTACGCGCGTGATGCCGTCAAGCCCGATCAACGCCAATGAGGCATGCGGCCCCATTACGATATGCGGGTAGTCGCGGGAAAGAGCGATCGGATCAAGCGCCATGAACACCTCGCCGGCGAACGCGCCATCGGGCCGGCTCAGGCGCCGCGTCAATGGCATCACCATCTTGTTGGTGAGGCGCCCCAGCACCGGCGGGCTGATCAGCAGGCGGTCCGTGCTGTCGGCGGCATGTGCCCTGAAGTGATCGCGATCCGCGAAATTGAAGGTCATGCCGTCGGCGGTGGAGGCCATCACATTGCCTTCTGCGTCGATCAGCGACACCACGCCGATGACGCGCCGGTCGGCGTGCAGGGCTGCGAGGCGGCTTGTCAAGTCGCGCGGTACGCCGTGCAATGCCAAGTCGCTGCGCAGCATCAGCAAAAGTTGGTCGAACTTCTGCAATGACTGATTGGTGCGCTCCGCGTGTGCCAGGGCCAGATTGCTGTTCCTCGCGATCTCGTCCGCGATGGCCTGCTCGCTCTCCCGGCCAATCCGCCCGATGGCCAGAACCCAGAAAAGTGCGACCAGCAATGCACCGCTCAGCCAGGGCCCAAGAGAGGTGCGGGAAAAGTAAGGGGTCACGCGCTTCCTAAAGGGTACGTCGCCGCAGGTGATTCGAATGCCAAGCCAGTCGCAGTACCTTGACTACATGCAAGCCTGCGGTTCGACAGTGCGCCCCGTTTGACCGATGGATGTCAAAGGAATGGATAGAAAATCCAAGGGGCTTTCGGGGAGTATGGTTGACACCGCGTGCAGTCGTCAATCGCCGATTCCGCGGCGGCCCCGGTCTGACTGAGCCCCCGGCTGCGGATGAGTTGGTTGAGCTTGACGGCGAGGATGGCCTTTGCGGACAGTTCTTCCGCGTCGTCGAACCCGAGGTCGATCAGCACATTGTCAGTGCCCTTGTGTGTGTCTTTGCGTCGCATCATCACCTCCCGCTCAACCCATGACGGGCAAGCACAGACTTCAACCGCTTCTCGATCAATTGCACATCCGGCTGCGGCGTGCCGATGCCGGACGTCGACTTCTTTTGAAACGCATGCAGCACATGGATCGCATCTCCCACGCGCACCGTGTAGACCGCGCGCGCCGATAACCATACCGCCAGGACGCGCCCTCATTCGCAGGCGGGGTCGAGCACGCGCCG
>JAYVWK010000449.1:0-6543 GCA_043786185.1 Burkholderiales bacterium | reverse complement strand
AGATCATGACCATAAAAGATGTTGTCGCCCAACACCAGTGCGGAACAGGCGTCACCGATGAACGATTCGCCGATCAGGAAAGCCTGGGCCAGGCCGTCTGGTGACGGTTGCACCGCGTAGGTGAATTGCACGCCCCATTGCCTGCCGTCACCCAGCAGTTGCTCGAAGCGCGGCGTGTCCTGCGGGGTGGAAATGATCAGTATCTCGCGAATGCCCGCCAGCAGCAGGGTCGAGAGCGGGTAATAGATCATCGGCTTGTCGAAGATTGGCAGCAATTGCTTGGATACCGCCTGGGTCGCCGGATAGAGCCGGGTACCGGAGCCTCCGGCGAGAATGATGCCGCGGCGTTTGGATGTGATCATGTCAGGATGTTCTCTAGAACGTCAATCGGTTGGCGCCAACAATGGAACGCGGCGTTTTCTGATGCGCGTACAGCACGACGCGCAGCGAGAACGGCCCCTCATTAAGCGCATATCTCGTCGATCATGCGGTCGACCTGAACTTGCCAATCCGGCAGGTGAAAACCGAACGTGGCGCGCACCCTGGTCGTATCCAGGCGAGAATTCAGCGGCCGCTGCGCCGCCGTCGGGTAGGCACTGGTTTGAATGGGCGCCACATCGTCCGGCCCTGCCTTGAGCGCCTGCCCGCGCTCCTTGGCCCGCGCCAGCACGTGGCGCGCGTAGCCGTGCCAACTGGTTGCCCCGCCTGCCACCAGATGATAAAGGCCGGCCAGTTGCGGCGCCGCGGCCACGGCGCGAACCGCGTGCGCGCTGCAATCTGCCAGCAACTCCGCCGACGTCGGCGCGCCGATCTGGTCGGCGATCACCGTCAGTTTGTCGCGCTCGCGGGCCAGGCGCAGCATGGTCTTGGCGAAATTGCCGCCGCGCGCCGCATACACCCAGCTGGTGCGAAAGATCAGATGGCGTGCCGTGCTGGCGACCGCCCGATCGCCTTCGAGTTTGGTACGGCCATAGACCGAAAGCGGGGCCGGTGCGTCGCTCTCCTTCCAGGGTACGTTACCGCTGCCGTCAAACACATAGTCGGTCGAGTAGTGCAACAGCCACGCGCCGAGCGCGGTGGCTTCGCGCGCCAGCACCGCGGGTGCCAGAGCATTGAGGCTGCGCGTCAATTCCGGTTCGGCCTCGGCCCGGTCCACCGCCGTATGCCCCGCGGCATTGACGATCACGTGCGGTCGCACGGCACGCACCGTTTGCGCGATGCCATCAAGATCGGTAAAGCTGCCGCACAACTCGGTGCTGTCGAAATCCAGCGCCACCAGTTCCCCTAATGGCGCCAGGCTGCGTTGCAACTCCCAGCCGACCTGCCCGCCCTTGCCGAACAACAGTATCTTCACTGCGCCGCTCCTGCCTCTGCACCACCATACTGCCGATCGATCCAGTCGCGATAACCGCCGCTCTGCACATCGGCCACCCAGGCCTGGTTCGCCAGATACCAGGCGACCGTCTTGCGAATGCCTGTGTCAAAAGTCTCCGCCGGGCGCCAGCCCAGTTCACGCTCGATCTTGGTGGCATCGATCGCATAGCGCCGGTCGTGACCCGGGCGATCCGTGACGTAAACGATCTGTTCCTTGTAGGCCCTGGCGTCGGCACGCGGCTGCAACTCGTCGAGCAGCGCGCAAACCGTATGCACGATCTCGAGGTTCGGCTTTTCGTTCCAGCCGCCGATGTTGTAGGTTTCGCCCAAGCGCCCACCTTCGAGCACACGCCTGATCGCGCTGCAATGGTCCTTCACGTACAGCCAGTCGCGAATTTGCATGCCGTCGCCGTAGACCGGCAGCGCTTTGCCTGCCAGCGCGTTGACGATCACCAGCGGAATCAGTTTTTCCGGAAAATGGTAGGGCCCGTAGTTGTTAGAGCAATTGGTGGTGAGCACCGGCAGGCCGTAGGTATGGTGATAGGCACGCACCAGGTGATCGGACGCCGCCTTCGACGCCGAATACGGGCTGTTGGGCAGGTAGCGGTGGGTTTCACTGAAGGCCGGGGCGCCGCTTTTGAGCGATCCATAGACTTCGTCGGTCGATACATGCAGCAGCCGGAAAGCGCGCCTCGCCTCATCCGGCAAGCCGCTCCGCCAGGCACGCAGCGCCTCGAGCAACTGGAAGGTTCCGACGATATTGGTCTGGATGAATTCACCCGGCCCGTGGATCGACCGGTCCACATGGGATTCGGCCGCGAAATTGAGCACGGCGCGTGGCTGGTGGCGCGCCAACAACCCGGCGACCAGTTCGGCATCACCAATGTCGCCACGCACGAACACATGCCGCGCATCGCCGGCCAGGCTGGCCAGATTCGCCGCGTTGCCGGCATAGGTCAATTTATCCAGATTGACGATCACCTCGTCAGACTGTGCCAGCCAGTCGAGCACGAAGTTGCTGCCGATGAAACCGGCACCGCCGGTAACCATGATCGTCATTGCATTCCCTGGGTACCGAAGAAAGGGCGAATTATCCGCGAACCATCGCGCCTGCAACCTGGCACTGTCCGCCGGTAAGAGAACAATGTCACTGTTTAACCAAAATTCAAGTGCTGATCGACAGGTTGCGGATTCGCCAGCGGCTCACTGTCAACGGCAACACCCGCTATCGACACACATCCAGGTTTCGCGCCACCTGCTGCTTCTCGCACCCACGGCAGTGTCGCAGCGGCGGCGTCACGCGCGCCCATAGTGGTCCTGAATGCGCACGATGTCGTCCTCACCCAGGTAAGTGCCGGATTGCACCTCGATCATCTCCAGGGGAATCTTGCCCGGGTTGACCAGCCGGTGCACGGTACCCAGCGGAATGTAGGTCGACTGGTTTTCCGCCACCAGGAACACTTCCTCACCGCGCGTCACCTCCGCCGTGCCCTGCACCACGATCCAGTGCTCGGCACGGTGATGGTGCTTTTGCAGCGACAACGAGGCGCCGGGGTTGACGATGATGCGCTTGACCTGGAAACGCAGGCCATTGTCGACCGAATCGTAGGAACCCCACGGCCGATACACCTTGCGATGCGATTCGGCCAGGCTGTGCCCGCCGGCCTTGACCTTGGCGACCAGTTGCTTCACTTCCTGCGCGCGGTCCAGCGGCGCGATCATGATTACGTCCGGTGTTTCGATCACCACCATGTCGCGCATGCCCACGCATGCCACCATGCGCCCTTGCGAGAGCACCAGATTGCCGTGTGCATCGTGCAGCACCACCTCGCCGCGAGTGGCGTTGCCGGCGCCGTCCTTGGGCAGTATCTGCCAAAGCGCATCCCAGGCGCCGATATCCGACCAGCCCGCCGCCAGCGGCACCACCTGCGCGGACACGCCCAGGCTTGCATTGCCGACAAGTTTTTCCATCACGGCGTAATCGATCGAATCCGCCGGGCAGGCAGCGAATGCATCGACACCCACGCGCCGGAAATCGGCATCCTGCGCGCCTTCGGCATAGGCTTTCGAGCAGGCCGCCAGCATTTCCGGCCGCAGGCTGCCAATGGCCGCCAGCCAGACCGATGGCTTGAGGGCGAACAAGCCGCTATTCCACCAGTACTCGCCGCTTTCCACGTATTTTTGCGCAGTGGCCAGATCGGGCTTCTCGACAAACCCGGCCACGGCGTGCCCCCCGGCCGCACCGGCTAACGCCGCACCGCGCCGAATGTAGCCATAGCCGGTTTCCGGCTTGTCCGGCACGATGCCGAAAGTTACAAGCGCCCCCGCCTGGGCCAGTGCAGCAGCCTGCCCGACTGCCTTGAGAAAGGCCGGCTTGTCGGTGATCACATGGTCAGCCGGCATCACCAGCATCACCGCATCCTGACCCTCAGACTGCAGGTGCAGCGCCGCGAGGGTCAGCGCCGGTGCGGTGTTGCGCCCGGCAGGCTCAAGGATCAGGGCCTCCGCCTGCACGCCCAGGCTGCGCATTTGCTCGGCGATCAGAAACCTGTGCGTCTCGTTGCACACCACCAGCGGCCTGGCACTGACGTCCAGGCCCGGGGCGCCCGCTAGCCGCCGCACGGTGGCCTGGAACAGCGAGTCTTCCTCGACAAACGCGATCATCTGCTTGGGAAAATGCTCGCGCGACAGCGGCCAGAGGCGCGTGCCGGAACCGCCGGAAAGGATTACGGGTTGGATTTTCATGGTTAGAAAGTAGGAAGTGAACCCGGTCGGCAATCAGGCTATCTATCGTTTCCAAAAACATTGCAGCCGCGCCGGAAGCATGTTCTTGGCATGAATTTTGCATTTTTTAATTGTCGTACGGACTACGCTGTCGCCATTTTCAGCAGCGCCTGCCCACATGAGGTGTGACAGGTATGACCCGGCAGATGATTATCGCATCGCATCCATACGAGGCTTGCGCGAACATCCATGGCTATCGCCCAAAAAGACGAAATCTTGAGTCGTTGCGAGGTAGAACATACGCCAGGCAGATGAAAACGTCGTGAATCCGGCGCATCAGGACGGTGCGCCCGCGCCTCTCGATAGCGCAAAAACCTGGTCACGGCGCGGACTTCAACCCGCCAGGTTTGACAATCCTTCCCGCAAGCCGGTGAACTGTCGCAAGGCGGACGCGTCGTCGCCCAAGCCTGCCCTGCCAAGCGCCCCGGGCGCATCCAGGCCCGACAGGCCGGCGAAACTGCCGGCCCCAGGCATGTGGGTGGTGGCTGCCCCCAGGGAATCTGGCTCCGCGGCGGACAAGTGGAAACGCGTCAGGGCATCAATCAGTGCCCAGCGGCTGACGCCAGGGTTGCGTCGCTGCGCCACCTCGATGGCATCGATCGAACCCGAAAGCCCCGCACGTTGCGCCTTGATCGCCTGCAGCGGGTCTGCCGTCACGGCATCGAACGCATCAAGCGCGGCGGCAATGCTTTGCAGGCTCAGCGCGCGCGGCGCGGTAGCACGCGTGCCCTCCGCCGGCGTCGCCGCCGCATCGCCCGCAGGCAAGCGCGCGGCATCGCGCTCAACGCTGCGCGCCAGCGCTGGCGCGAACGCGCCCCCGCCAGCAAAAGCGGAGGGGCTGGCGGACCTAACGCCGTTGAACGCCGACACCGCTGCGCCCGTATCAAATTCCACAGCGCCACTATCGGGCCCCGCCACTGCGACCGCCGCCGCCAGGCTTGCTGCGTGAACTGCATGTGCATCCAGGGCACGTTGCGCGGCGCTTGCGGCATCCACGGACAATGGTGTGGCTACGGCACCCGAGCCGCCTGATGCGCCGCCGGATCCCGACCCGGATCCGCTACCGCCCGTAACGCCACCGGCGTCGCCAGTGCCAGTACCGCTGCCACTGCCATCATGCGTGCCGTCGCCCGTAGCGCCGCCCGGTCCCGCCGGCGCGTTCACCACCAGCGCGAAGTCGGCCGTGGCTTGCGCGTGCGCGCGATCGCTTGCGGTGACCCGCAGGCGATAGGCGCCGACCGCCGCCGCGCCTGGTGCCGCGCTGAAAGCGCCTGTCACAGAGTCGAAGATCAACCATTCGGGCAGTGCGCCGACGCTGCCGTCGGCGAGGATGCGGCCGACACTGAATTGCAGGGAATCGCCGCTGTCGTCATCCACGAAACGCCCCGCCGGCAGGCTGAAAACACTGCTCGCCTGGCTCGCAAGCGTCACGTCATCAAGCGCAGCCACCGGGCGCGGCGCGTGGTTGGGCGGCGCGCCCGCGGCCACGGTCAGGTCAAATTCGGCGCTGGCCGACAAGCCGGCTTCGTCGCTGGCACGCAGCGACAAGCGCACTGCGCCCAGGTCGGCGGCGCCTGGCGTGCCATACAAGCGGCGTTGCTGCGCGTCGAAACCGAGCCAGGACGGCAACCCGGTACCGCCTGCGCCGTTGCCCTCACCTTCGCCCTCGCCCTCGCCCTCATCCCAGCCGGCTCGGCCCAAGACAAAACGCAAAACGTCGTGCGGATTGGGATCGATGATGGCCCCGGCCGGCAGCGTGTACTCGAACGCCACGCCGGCCTGTGCTGCCAGCTCAGGCAAGGGGTACGCCACCAGCGGCGCGCGGTTGCCGAAAGTATCGAGGCGCGCATCGAGCGTGGCGCGCTCCCAGCGCGTGCCATCGGCGAATTCGATGCGCGCCAGGAAATTGCGGTCGGCACTGCTGTCGAAGCGCTCCCAACCGTAGCCGTTGAAAGACGATGTATCGAAGCCGAAGAACTGCGGGATGCGCAGGCTGTCGCCGTCGCTGCCGATCACGATCACCAGATCGGCGCCTTGCGCATCGGCCACAATCGTCGGATGGCCGGCCACCGGCGCATTGGCCGCGGTTGCATACGGGTCGCGGGCGCGCGCCGCACGCACCAGGCGTACATCGTCCGGGCCGATGCCCGCACCCAGGCGCAGCGTGTCGTAACCGGCGTAGCTGAGCGGAATCTCGACCCCGGCCCCCTTGTAATAGGCGTCGGCGTAGTTGACGCCCCAACTGACGCCGGGGCCGAACGAACCCGGCGAGCCATTGGGCAGGTAGCCGTCACTGATCGGCGAGTTGCCCGGGTTGTGCCAGAAGTCGCCCAGGGTATCGGCGCCGTCGCCGCGATCGAACAGGAAAACATCCGCGTCATGCGA